>CAZWPW010000044.1:0-11572 GCA_964635525.1 uncultured Bacteroidaceae bacterium | reverse complement strand
GTTCATTGTCCCCGAGCGACTCAAGCAACTCTATGCCGAGGGCGACTATGGGCCTTATGCCATGCGCGACGGGCGGTTGCCTGTTTGCTTTGCTACGGGTGTCGACACGACTGGCGGCAATTCCGGCTCTCCGGTTTTCAACGGCAAGGGACAGCTTGTCGGGTGCGGCTTTGACCGTAATGTTGAGGGCTTGGCAGGTGACATTGCCTACAATCCGTTCCTGCAACGTGCGGTTTGCGTCGATATAAGGTATGTACTCTTCATCATCGACAAGTTTGCGGGCGCAAAGCATTTGATTGACGAGATGACGATAGCTGAGTAAAGCAATCTTTAGGCTTGGGAAAACACGGCGGAGAACGCTCTATAGAGCAGTTCTCCGCCGTTGTTGCATTATAGATGAAGTATCCTTATTCGAGGTAGGTATATCCGTACAGCCCGGAGCGGTAGTTCGATAGGAATTCCCGCCCTTCTTCTGGCGATATTATTCCTTTCTTGACTGAGGTCATAACCCATATTTCGACATTGCGCGCCATTCTTTTTGGGTTAAACTGCACGTAGTCGAGCACGTCTGCCACCGTTTCGCCTTCGATTATTTTGTCGATTACGTATTTGTCCCCGCTGATTTTTATATGCACAGCGTTAGTGTCGCCGAACAAGTTGTGCAGGTCTCCGAGTATTTCTTGGTATGCCCCGACGAGGAACACGCCGAAATAGTATGGTTCATTCTCTTTCAACCCATGCACGGGCAGGTAATAAGAGAAGTTCCTCGTTGAGATGAAATTGTCTATTTTCCCGTCTGAGTCGCAAGTTATGTCCTGCAATGTTGCCGACCTGGTTGGCTGTTCGTTAAGCCTGCTCAATGGCATGATAGGGAAGATTTGGTCAATTGCCCAAGCGTCGGGCAGCGATTGGAACAACGAGAAGTTGCAGAAATATTTGTCGGGCAGTATTTTTGAGATTTTCTTGAGTTCATCCGGGGCATGCTTTATGTCCTTTGCCATGTTGTAAACTTCCCTTGCTATTGCCCAGAAGAATTTCTCGACCTGCGCCCTTGTTTTCAAGTCGATAAGTCCCAGGTTGAACAACCCTAGCGCGTCTTCGCGGCATTGCATTGCGTCGTGCCATGTCTCTATGAGGCGCGGTTGGTTTATATTGTTCCACAGGTCATAAAGTTCCTTGACTATTTCGTGCGCGTCGTCCTCTATGGTCTCGTCCTCGCTGCAGTCGGGCATGCTTGTGCTGGCAAGCGCCTCGAAAACGAGCACCGAGTGGTGCGCTGCAAGCGAGCGTCCCGATTCTGTTACGATGTTCGGGTGTTCTAACCCGTTCTTGTCGCATGAGTCGGTTATGAGCGATACGGCATCGTTGACGTATTCTTGTATTGAGTAGTTCATGCTGCTGGCACTGAGTGACGAGCGTGTGCCGTCGTAGTCGACGCCAAGCCCCCCTCCAATGTCAACGAACTCAATAGCGTAGCCCATTTTTTTCAATTGCACGTAGAATTGTGATGCCTCTTTCAGTGCCGTCTTTATCCGCCTGATGTTTGTCACTTGGCTTCCGATGTGGAAATGTATCAGTTTGAGGCATTCATCCAATTTGTTTTTGCTCAGTATCTCCAATGCTTCAAGCAGTTCGGCCGAGTTCAACCCGAATTTGCTCACCTCTCCGCCTGATTCTTCCCATTTCCCGCTTCCCGTGCTGGCCAGCTTGATCCTGATGCCGATGTTAGGTTTGACGTTCAGTCTTTTCGCCACGCTTGCTATGTTGCGCAGTTCCATGAGTTTTTCTACCACGATGTAGATGTGTTTTCCCATTTTCTGCGCGAGCAATGCCAGTTCGATGTAGCTTTCGTCCTTGTACCCGTTGCAAATTACCATTGCCTCATCGTTGGTGTTTATTGAGAGCACGGCGTGCAGTTCGGGCTTGGATCCGGCTTCGAGGCCGATGTTGTATTTTGTCCCGTGGCTGACAATTTCCTCGACCACTGGGCGCATCTGATTCACCTTGATAGGGTAGATGATGTAGTTTTTCGACTTGTAACCGTATTCTTCAGCCGCTTTTTCAAAGCAATGCGATATTTTTTCTATCCGATTGTCAAGTATGTCGGGGAATCTAAGAAGCACCGGTGCTGAAACATCCCTTACTTGAAGTTCGTCCATTACTTCTTTCAAGTCCACCTCGGGTCCATCAGCTTTAGGCCGTACTGTGGCATGCCCTTTTTCATTAATTGAGAAATAGTTCAATCCCCATCCGTTGATGTTGTAGAGTTCTGCAGAATCTTCAATTTTCCACTTTCTCATTGTTCTTGAATTCCTGTTTCGAGCTTTTGCAAATCGTGCGTGCCTTTGCAAAAGCGGCATTTGACCATTTTGTTCTACAAATCATGCAAGAGCCTTGATGCCGTTGCGGTGCAAAAGTAGAGAATAAAAAAATATAATCCTCTTATACGCCAGCAAAAGCATCTAACCCAAAAGGCCTTTGCCATAGCCGGCCAATTATCTTTGCTTGCCCGCAAAGCCTAAAAGAGCCATTAATCTTTGCGCGTGTGAAGAATATAATACTATATGATGCGTGAGGATTCAATTTTATGTTATCTTTGCCGCTGATTTTATGTAAACATAATGTCTAATTCAGTTAAAGCAAAACAATTAAACTAACTAATGGAAGAAATCAAAGACTTGAAGCCAGTCGAGCAATTTGACTGGGAAGCCTACGAAAAAGGCGACGTGTTGTCTGACGAACAACGCAAGGAAGTAGAAAAGAACTACGACAGCACATTGAACAATGTGAATGACCACGAGGTTGTAGACGGGACGGTCATTTCCCTTAACAAACGCGAAGTAGTGGTCAACATAGGCTACAAATCGGATGGGATTATCCCGTTGAACGAGTTTCGTTACAACCCCGATTTGAAAGTCGGCGACACAGTCGAAGTCTATATAGAGAACCAAGAAGACAAAAAAGGGCAGCTTGTCCTTTCACATAAGAAGGCGCGGGCGACACGTTCATGGGACCGTGTCAACAAAGCTTTGGAAAATTCAGAAATCATCAAAGGCTACATCAAGTGCCGTACCAAGGGCGGCATGATAGTCGATGTGTTTGGCATTGAAGCCTTTTTGCCAGGTTCGCAGATTGACGTTAAGCCAATCAGGGACTATGATGTCTTCGTCGGCAAGACGATGGAGTTCAAGGTAGTGAAAATCAACCAAGAATACCGCAACGTTGTAGTTTCGCACAAAGCTCTTATTGAGGCCGAACTTGAGCAGCAAAAGAAAGAAATCATTTCAAAGCTCGAAAAAGGGCAAGTGCTCGAAGGAACAGTCAAGAACATCACTTCATACGGTGTGTTCATCGACTTGGGCGGCGTAGACGGATTGATACACATCACCGATATTTCGTGGGGACGCGTAAACGACCCGCATGAGGTAGTTGAGCTTGACCAGAAACTCAACGTCGTAATACTTGACTTCGATGACGAGAAGAAACGCATAGCATTGGGCTTGAAACAATTGACGCCGCATCCATGGGATGCCCTCGACCCAGATTTGAAGGTTGGCGACAAGGTGACGGGCAAGGTTGTTGTCATGGCCGATTATGGCGCTTTCGTTGAGATAGCACCGGGAGTAGAAGGCCTGATACACGTTTCTGAAATGTCATGGTCACAACATCTGCGTTCAGCACAAGACTTCATGAAAGTGGGCGACACGGTTGAGGCTCTGATATTGACGCTTGACCGTGACGAACGTAAGATGTCACTCGGCATAAAACAACTAAAGGAAGACCCATGGGCTACCATCGAAGAGCGTTACCCGGAAGGTTCGCGCCACACCGCAAGGGTAAGGAATTTCACGAACTTCGGTGTCTTTGTTGAAATCGAGGAAGGCGTTGACGGCTTGATACATATTTCTGACTTGTCATGGACGAAGAAGATCAAGCATCCTTCTGAATTCACGCAAATAGGTGCTGACATTGAGGTGCAAGTGCTTGAAATAGACAAGGAAAACCGCCGCTTGAGCCTCGGGCACAAGCAATTGGAGGAAAACCCCTGGGATGTGTTCGAAACAGTATTCACAGTGGGTTCCATTCACGAAGGTTCGATAATACAGATGCTTGAAAAAGGGGCGGTAGTGTCTCTGCCATACGGAGTGGAAGGTTTTGCCACGCCCAAGCATCTGGTCAAGGAAGACGGCTCGCAAGCTAAGGTTGACGAGAAACTACAGTTCAAGGTTATCGAGTTCAACAAGGATGCCAAGAGGATAATACTTTCACACAGCAGAATCCACGAAGATGCTGCAAAGGCAGAAGAGAAAGCCGAAAGGAAAGCAAGGCGCGCAGCCAAGAAGGAGGAGCATGTAACGATTCAAAACCAAGTTGCCTCGACAACACTCGGCGATATCGACGCTTTGGCTGCATTGAAAGAGCAATTGGATGCTGAGGACAAGAAATGACAACTGAGCCATTTCACCAAACGATAAAATGCCGGGGAGGAACAATTGTTCTTCCCCTCATTTTTTGCTAAGTTTGAAAGCATGGAAACCATAGAACTGACCATCCTCGGCTGCGGTTCAGCACTGCCCACGTCAAGACATTCGCCATCGTGCCAAGTGCTTTCGTTCCGCAACAAACTCTATATGATAGACTGCGGCGAGGGAACACAACTCCAATTCCGCAAATGCGGGCTGTCTTTCACCAAATTGCGCGCAATATTCATCACGCACATCCATGGCGACCACTGTTTCGGCTTGCCCGGTTTGCTGTCGACACTTTCCCTGCTCGGGCGCAGGCAGGCATTGCCCGTGTATGCCCCCGAAATTGTGGCAAAGGCAATGCAGCAAGTCATCGGTACTTTATGCGGCGACTTGCCCTACGAGGTGCAATTTAATGCTTTTGATGCAGAGGCAGTCGAAACGATATATGAGGATAAGACCTTTGCAGTCAGCACTCTTCCACTGAAGCACCGCACACCCTCTTCGGGTTTCCTTTTCAAGGAGAAGCAAGGCCTGTTGCATTTAGACAGGGCAGCTTGCGATTTCCACCGTGTTCCGGTTTCCTATTTTGACCGTATAAAGCATGGTTGCGACTATGTTGGTGGCGATGGAAAAGTCATCCCAAATCATTTGCTGACCCGCCCGGCTGACCCGCCGCGTTCGTTCGCCTATTGTTCCGACACTGCTTACAACCCCAGCTTGGCTGGCTTGGTGCATGGCGTTGACCTGCTCTACCATGAAGCTACATTTGCCGAAAGCGATGCCAAGCGTGCGAACGAAACTTTCCATTCCACATCAAGGCAAGCAGCGCAAGTGGCAAAAGATGCCAACGTGAAAAAGTTGTTGATAGGACATTATTCCGCACGCTACAAGGCACTTGACCTGCTGTTGAATGAAGCCAAGTCAGTGTTTCCGGATACGATATTGGCACATGAAATGCTGAAACTGAAATTATGAACGGCATCTTAGCATTGCAGCTAAAAGTTCGGCTGTTGCCTTTTTCAATGAAAAAACTATCTTTGCAAGCAGTATTTGCCTGTTCGGAGGCCAGATTAAACCTTTTGGTTTGTTGAGAGTCTAAAAACAAAACACTGGAATTATGGCAAAAGAAGACTATTTGTTGAATAAGTGCGGCAACGCAAACCCTTTCAGAGTCCCTGAAGGTTATTTCGACAACTTTGCAGAAAAAATGATGAGCGAGCTTCCAGATAGGACGTTCGAATTCGACACACCCAAAAAAGTCTCTTTGTGGGACAAGGCCAAACCGGTTGTCTATCTTGCCGCAATGTTCGGAGGCATAGCATTGATGTTTGCCATAGCAAAGGATTTCAGTAGTTCAGAGAATACCACAGGCGAGGCCATGGTTGCCAGTACTGCAGTTGAACAGATGATTGCCGGCGATGACTTCAGCGATGCCGCTGCCGACTACTGCAACTATATCATGAACAGGAGCGGTATGGATGACTATTCCATGTATCTCTATATGGAAGAAATCACAGAGTAAACAAGAAAGCTAAACATTTCAGTTGGGAAAAATGGGGAAGTCTTTGATTTTGCTGGCAATATCATTGTTTGCCGCCATGCCGTCACTCTGGGCGCAAATCGATGGGATGACACGCGAACAGTTCAGGGAATACAAGCAAAACTACCTGATAAAGGAGTTGGGAATGCGCGATGACATTGCCAAAAAGTTTTTCCCTATATACGAAAACTTCCAAGAACAAAAACAGAAAATCTACACCGAGTACCAAGCCTTGATGGACAAGGCTGATGTCGCCACGGAAGCCGAATACAGGGCGATAATCGAAAGGCTGCAAGAGTTGGACAAGCAAACCGACAGATTGGAAGCATCTTTCTTTGCCGAATTGAAGACGTTCTTGACCTACGAGCAAATATTCAAGCTGAACAAGGCCGAATCAAAATTCCAAAAGCATATTTTAAGGGAATTGACACGCCAAAACAAAGGCAAGGCGGGCAAATGACTTCTCTCATCAGATGCCGGATGAATATTAAGTATTGCAACCAATGACAAAAGGCTACACTGAAAAAGAAGTTTTGCTCAAGTTGCAGGACTCCTCAACGCGCAGAGAGGCCTTTGAATCAATAGTGCGTCATTACAGCAAGCAACTCTACTGGCAAATCAGGAGGATAGTCCTCAACCACGACGATGCCAATGACTTGCTGCAAAACACCTTCGTCAAGGCTTGGATGAATGTCGAATATTTCAGGGGTGATGCAAAATTGTCGACTTGGCTCTACCGCATAGCATTGAACGAATGCCTGACATTCATGTCGAAACGCTCAGAGACCGTGCCGCTTGACGATATGCTGCAAGCAAAGGCCGAAGAGCTTGCCGGTGACCAGTTTTTCGATGGCAACGAGGCGCAGCTCATCTTGCAAAAAGCCTTGTTGACCTTGCCCGACAAGCAACGGATGGTTTTCAATATGCGTTACTTCGACGGGATCAGCTATGACGAGATGTCGCAAATCTTCGGAACGTCAATAGGCGCATTGAAAACTTCCTACCACATTGCCGTGAAGAAAGTCGAGGACTATGTCAGGCGGCATTCGAAGTGAAGCCGCCTGACGTGCACCTCATTCTGTCAATTGTTCGGGTTCGCTGTAAGAGCGTTGCCCAAGTTCCTTGTCAAGCATGTATAGCCCGAAACCGTTGTCCTTGATAAGCTTGAGGTTGTCGATGATGTCCTGAACGCTCTTCTCTTCCTCGACTTGCTCGTCAATGTACCATTTCAGCATGCTTTGCGTCGCAAAATCCTTTTCCTCAAGAGCAACTGAATAGAGTTCGTTGATCATCGATGTGACCATGTTCTCATGCTCCAGCGTCTCCTCAAAGCAGTTCAACGGCGAAGCCCATTCGGTCTTGACTTCCTTGATAGGCTTGAGCGTCACCTTCCCACCCCGCGAAAGGATGTAGTTGACGATTATGTGCGCATGGTCCTGCTCCTCCTTGAACTGTATGCTGAACCATTTCGAAAACCCTGGATACCCTGCACGCGCAAGGTATGACGACATTGACAGATAGAAATAGGCGGACCAGAACTCTGAATTGATCTGGGCGTTCAACGCCTCTTCAACTTTTTTGCTTAGCATAACTCTGAAGTTTAAAAATCGTTTTTCAATATTGCTCATTTTCATTAGGGAACGCGCCCGCTTTCACGTCGCTGATGTAGTCGCCCAGCGCATTGGTCATTGTCGTGTGCAGGTCGGCATAGCGGCGCAGGAACCGAGGTTTGAAGCCGTTGTTCATGCCAAGCATGTCCTGCGCAACGAGAACCTGCCCGTCAACGCCCCCGCCTGCCCCGATGCCTATGACGGGAATCTCTAACTCGCTGGCAACTTGGGCAGCCAGTTGAGCCGGTATCTTTTCGAGCACCACGCCGAAGCATCCTGCCTCCTCGAGCAATTTAGCATCGCTGACGAGTTTGCCGGCCTCTTCTTTGTCCTTGGCTCTGACGGTGTATGTCCCGTATTTGTTGATAGATTGGGGCATAAGCCCGAGATGCCCCATGACGGGGATGCCGGCACCTATCATTTTCTTGACCGTGTCAATGATTTCCTCTCCCCCTTCGAGCTTTATGGCATCGGCATGGCTCTCCTTCATTATCCTGATTGCCGAGGCCAAGCCCTCGTATGGATTCCCTTGATAGCTGCCGAAAGGCATGTCGACAACAACAAGCGCGCGCCTCACCGCCCTGACGACGGACTTGGCATGGTAAATCATCTGGTCAAGCGTCATTGGCAACGTAGTGACATTGCCCGCCATGACGTTTGAAGCCGAATCGCCAACGAGAATCACGTCCATGCCGGCCTCGTCAATGATTTTTGCCATGGTGTAGTCGTAGGCGGTAAGCATGGCGATTTTCTCGCCCCTTTGCTTCATCTCCCATAAACGCAGGGTGGTGACTTTCCGCGTGTCGTTTGACAGGTAATTGCTCATTGGTGCGAAATAAGGTTTGTTTACAGCTGCAAATTTAGCCGAATATGTGGAATAACCTTGCGCAAGCCGAATTTTGCAAGGCTGCCAGGCAGGGCAGGGCAACTCTGTTGCTATCAGAAAAGCGGATGCAAAATGGCAGGAAAATACCAGGAAAACAAGCAAAAGTAAAGCAAAACCAAAGAATCGCTTGACTGAAAACTTAACAGAAGTTAAATATGTCCGGGTTGTGGAAACATACAACCCAAGCCGCCCTTGGGTTGTATATCTTTTTGTCAATTCGCGGAGGTTCTTTTATCACCTTGCAGAGGTCTTATTGCCAACGCTCCGACGTTACGGGGAGGTCGTACTAATGACGGAATGCAATCAAATAAAAAATACAATGCACAAAGGACTCATTGTCGGCCGGATGTTCTTATTTTTGTGAGGAATATAATGATGATATACATGGAAAGGCTATCAATTCTTCCGGCAGCCATGCTTTCGGTTTTGCTTGGATTGCAGGTCTCGTGCGTTGGCAGTGGGGCGGGCGAGGACCTTACACGCTATGTAAACCCGTTCATCGGCACCGACTACACGGGAAACACCTATCCAGGAGCGACCGTCCCCTTCGGCATGGTGCAGCTCAGCCCCGACAATGGCTACCCCGGATGGGATCGCATTGCGGGATACTATTACCCAGACAGCACGATAGCTGGCTTCAGCCACACGCATTTGACGGGCACGGGAGCCGGAGACCTCTATGACATAATGTACATGCCCGTGACGAACCCTTACCGTGAGGAAAAGGATTCGATTCTTGGCATATATTCCCTCTTCGACCATGCCGACGAGCTGGCAACGGCGGGCTACTACAAAGTCAAGCTCAAAGACTATGGCATAACGGTAGAGCTCACGGCCACCGAGCGGTGCGGCGTGCAACGCTACACGTTCCCCGAAGCCTCGTCGTCGGTATTCCTGAACCTGCGCAAGGCAATGAACTGGGACGCTACTTTGGATTCGGGCATTGAGGTCATCGATTCGGTGACCTTGTGCGGCTACCGCTATTCGACGGGATGGGCTGCCGACCAGCGTGTCTATTTCTATGCCAAGCTGTCGCGTCCTTTCGATGCAATCGCAATTGACACTGCCTCCATGCAGTGGGCAGAGGGCAGGACAGGAGCAGGAACTGTTGCGCGGCTTGACTTTCGCCCGTCAGAGGGCGAGCAGCTTGTCATACGCACCGCTTTGTCGGGGACAAGCATCGAGGGAGCCAAGAGGAACTTCGAGGCCGAGGCATCTTCTGATGATTTTGATGGTTATGTTTCTGCAGCCAAGGCCTTGTGGAATGCCGAGCTGTCGAAAATAAAGGTAGAAGGCGGAGATGACGATACGAAGACTTGCTTCTACACCGCCCTCTACCACACCATGACTGCCCCGACAATCAGCAGCGATGTTGACGGCGCATACCGTGGCGTAGACAAGCAGTTGCATCAGGCCAGCCATGTTACTTACGGGACTTTCTCGCTGTGGGACACCTACCGCGCCGAGCACCCGTTGTTTACGCTCATGCACCCCGGGCGCGTGGGCGACATGGTTGCCTCGTTCATTGACCATTTCAAGCAGTTTGGCAGGCTTCCGGTGTGGACGCTCTACGCCAATGAAACAGACATGATGATTGGCTACCACTCGGTTCCGGTCATTGTAGAGGCTTATTTGAAAGGCATAGGAGGTTTCGACGCGCATGAGGCTTTGGATGCTTGCGTGGCCACGGCGAACAACGACGGCTACCGCGATATAGGTTTCTACCGCCGCCACGGATATGTCCCGGCCTACAGCGACCCGGACAAGTGGGAGAGCTGGTCGCTGTCGAAGACACTGGAATATGCCTACGACGACTGGTGCATCGCAGTCTTGGCCGAAAGCCTTGGCAAGAGCGATACGGCGGCGGCATTCTACCAGAGGGCAAAGAACTACGTCAACGTCTATAATCCACGCACCACCTTCATGCAGCCAAAGGACGAGAGGGGTGAGTTCGTCATGCCGTTCAACCCCGACGATTACACCGAGGACATTTGCGAGAGCAACGCATGGCACTATCTATGGTCGGTGCAGCATGACATCGAAGGGCTTATTGCCTTGCTCGGGGGCAAAGAAAGGTTTGAGGAAAAACTCGACAGCATGTTCAGTTATTCGCCGCAGCATGGCAGCGAACTCCCTATTTTCAGCACGGGAATGATAGGGCAGTACGCGCACGGCAATGAGCCGAGCCACCATGTGGCATATCTGTACAACTATGCAGGCAAGCCCTCGAAGACCCAGAGGCGCGTCGCCGAGATAATGCATTCGTTTTACCGAAACGCTCCGCACGGGCTGTGCGGGAATGACGATTGCGGGCAAATGTCGGCTTGGTATGTCCTCAGCGCAATGGGCATATATCCTGTCAATCCTGTGAGCATGGAGTATGACCTCGGCGCACCCTTGTTCCCAAAGTTGCAGATGAGCCTCGGCAATGGCAAAGTGTTCACCGTCATAGCCAATGGCCTGTCGAAAGACAATATCTACGTGCAGCGCATGAGGCTCAACGGCGAGCCATATAGCAAATTGACCATCAGCCATGACGTGATAACATCTGGCGCTACATTAGAATTTGACATGGGCAGCACGCCTGTAGACTGATTAACTTAAACCTCTGCGCATATATGCAAGGTGAACATCGTGAAATAGTGTTGCTTGACACAGTAGTTGCAGGCACATCGCATTGCGTGCAGAAGATGCGGCTTGCCCAAACCCTTAGCTTCGGTAAGTTCTTAGAACTGAGAAGGGACAAGGGCAACGTGCATGACGGCAATGCCATTGCAGTCTATGCGGACGAAGTGCTTGCAGGATGGATACCTAGGGCGGAAAACGCAGTAATTTCAAGGTTGATGGACGCGGGCAAGGCAATAACATGCCAAGTGCAATCGGTGGCGTGGTCAGGGGATTGGCTCAAGATAGGTATACGCGTGGCCATGTTGGATTAGGCTCAGGCGTAATCCAGCCAATACCGGATATTTTATTGTTGGCTTGCCTCGCCTGCTTTCATTAGCATGACGGTGTCATTGGCCGAGAGTGCCGGCGTTGAACCGTCTGCATCTCTGGGCATAACGAT
>CAZWPW010000043.1:7448-11793 GCA_964635525.1 uncultured Bacteroidaceae bacterium | reverse complement strand
ATTTTAATCCTATTCAATTGCTTCATAATTGGAATAATTTGTAGTTTAATGCAAAAATATCAAATTCAATGCGGCAAGCTAAATTTATTCGATTTATTTGGGAGGGTGGATTAAAGCCGTGAATCAAAGCAGAAAATGCAACCCAAAACTACAGTAATCACAATAGGTTGAGCCATCCTGACCGGTTGCCACAACGACACCAAATCTGCAATAAATCAAGAAAACTGTACAGCCAAACGAGGAAATCGCTTAACCGAAAACTTAACAAAGGTTAAATACACCCGACCTGCGGAAACATACAACCCAAGGAGGGAAAACATACAACCCAAAGCCCAAAAACATACAACCCAAGCCGCCCTTGGGTTGTATATCTTTTTGTCAACTTGCCGGGCGGCGGGGATTGATGCTCCACCTATCCGCCGAAATCATATTTTATACTAATATTTATTCTGCCGCAATAGTGATTTTATCCGCCAGATGCAGTTTGCATGCAAACTTTGCGGGGTTGCAAATGATTATGCTTAATTTTGCTTTTAGCTATAACCTATAAAATATTATCGGCATGGCTGACAACAGCTGGAAGAAACGGGTCAACATAGTATACTCGACAAATCCCGGATACAATTACCAAACTGAAGAAAGCGATACGGAGGAAACTCTCCCTCCAAGCAGGCAAAAGCTAAGGGTATCGCTCGACAGCAAAGGCAGGAACGGGAAGACTGTAACGCTCGTTACGGGATTCGCGGGCAGCGACGACGACTTAAAAACGTTGTGCAAGGAACTCAAAGGCAAATGCGGCGTTGGAGGCAGCGCAAAGGACGGCGAGATAATCATACAAGGAAAGTTCAAGGAACGCGTTTGTTCATTGCTTATCGCTATGGGCTACGCGCAAACAAAAATGAAGTGACACGATAAAATACATCAAAAATGACAACTAACATGGACACAAACGGCAGATTCAGCTTCGGCAAAAACAGGATAACCAATCTTTTCGGCATCAAATACCCCATCATATCCGGCGGGATGGTGTGGTGCAGCGGGTGGAAGCTAGCGGCGGCGGTCAGCAACGCTGGCGGGTTAGGGTTGATCGGAGCTGGCTCGATGCATCCCGACACGCTGCGCGAACACATATCAAAATGCAAGGCGGCGACAGACAAGCCCTTCGGGGTCAACGTTCCGTTGATGTACCCTCAAATAGAGAAAATCATAGGCATCATAATTGACGAAGGAGTGAAAATTGTCTTCACCTCGGCCGGTAACCCCAAAACGTGGACTAAGCACCTGCAAAGCCACGGCATCAAAGTGGCGCACGTGATAGCCTCAACAAAGTTCGCACTGAAATGCGAAGAAGCGGGTGTCGATGCCATAGTAGCCGAGGGGTTCGAAGCCGGGGGGCATAACGGCAAGGAGGAGACAACTACCATGTGCCTCATTCCCGCCATCAGGAAGGCTACAGGTTTGCCGCTGATTGCTGCCGGAGGCATTGCAAGCGGCGGAGCAATGCTTGCCTCGTTTGCCCTTGGCGCTGAAGGGGTGCAAATAGGCACGCTCTTCGCACTGACTGCCGAAAGCTCGGCCAGCGAAGCATTCAAGCAGCACTGCCTCGCATTGGGCGAAGGCGACACTAAGCTGCTGTTGAAGAAATTATCTCCAACAAGGCTCGCCAAAGGCGCATTCATGGCCGAAGTGGAAGAGGCAGAAAGCAAAGGGGCAACAGCAGAACAACTCAAGGAACTCTTAGGCAAGGGACGTGCCAAGAAAGGAATATTCGAAGGCGACCTTGAGCAGGGAGAGCTTGAAATAGGGCAAATAGCAGCTATGATAGGCTCAATAGAAAGCGCAAGCGACGTGGTTGAAAAAATAGCCGGCGACTACGAAAACCTGCTGGGATGCATCGCAGGCAACATGGCATGAGCAACAACAAAAAGCCATAAAACAAATGAAAAGCATAACAGCATTGTTAATAATAGCGGCGGCTTGCGGCGCATGCGCCGCAAGCCGCGACAGCGGTACCGCAATGCAGGCAGAAGCGCATGACGGCAGCAACGACACGCAGATTGCGATAATCTTCGACTCAAAAGTCCCAAAGGCAATCATCTATAAGACGAAAGCCGACTACAACGACCTTGTTCCAGTAACAATGAATGAATCAAGGACTGCGATAGTTTCCTACCCTGCACCATCCGACCTCGTGTCAGGCGGCATCTACATGAAACCGACTGAGCTTGCGGAAGGCTATTTGCTTGACAACAGGGGTATAACGCCCAACACGGCTTTCCTCGACTACACGTATGAGGAGTATGCCGCCCTTGACCCTTTCCCCACTGCCGAGGAGCTACTGCAGCACGTCAAGGTGAAGTATCCGCTTGCTGAGATGTATTATGTCGGCCGCACCTCTTCCCCCGATAAATTGCATTACTACAATTCAATCATTGAATCAGGATTCGCAGGATGCAATAGGGTTGAGTTCGATGATGCTTCCGATTGACCGCTTAGAACCCGTTCAGGCTTAATCCCAACGTGTCGGCATATTGGTTTTGCAATGACACCAACTCAAGGCGAAGCTGTTCTATGACTGGTGCCATTGACGGGTCGCCGTATATGTTGTTCATCTCATACGGGTCGGTTTGCAGGTCATAAAGCTCCCACTCATCAATGTCATTATAGAAATGGATTAGCTTGTAGCGGTCTGTCCTTACTCCATAATGGCGCTTGACGGCATGTTCTGCTGGATACTCGTAATAATGGTAGTAGAGTGATTTGCGCCACTCGCTTGCAGAATCTCCCATGAGCAGTGGAAGCATGGAAACCCCATGTATTTCCTCGGGGACTTCAACGCCGGCAATCTCAAGGAAGGTGGGCGCGAAGTCGATGTTCTGCACCATCTCGGTAACAGTTCCAGTGCGCTTTAAATCCTTTGGCAGTTTGACAAGAAGAGGCATGTGCAGTGATTCCTCGTACATGAAACGTTTGTCGAACCAGCCATGCTCACCCATGTAAAACCCTTGGTCAGAGGTGTAGATGACGATGGTGTTGTCCATCAACCCGTTCTCTTCAAGGTAATCAAGCACCCTGCCGACGTTGTCGTCAAGCGACTTGAGGGTCTTGGCATAATCCTTCATATAGCGCTGGAACTTCCATTCTGCCAATTCTTTCCCCTTGAGATCCTTTGAATAGAAGTCTTGTATCACAGGGGCATAGAACTCGTTCCACTCTTCTCTTTCCTCCGGTGTCATGGTGGAAAGTATTCCCAAGTATGAATTTTTCAATGGTGTATTCACGCCGTCTCGGAGCATCTTCAGGTCATAGATAAGATCCATGTCCTTGTCTATGCTCATCTCCTGTTGCGCCGCTGCTATGCGTCCTTGGTAGTCGTCGTAGAAGTTCGCCGGGAGCGGGAATTCCTTGTCTTCGTATAGCGGCAAGTCTTCAATCTCTGGCATCCAATTGCGGTGCATTGCCTTATGGTGTATAAGGATGCAGAAAGGCTTGTCTTTGTCGCGTTTGTTTTCGAGCCAATCAAGGCTCTCGTCAGTTATTACGTTAGTCACATAGCCTTTTATTTGGACGAGCGAGTCGTTTGGCAATATGAAACGCGGGTTATAGTAATCGCCTTGGTCAGGCAATATCTTCCAATAGTCGAAGCCGGTAGGCGTTCCGCCGAGATGCCATTTGCCTATGATTGCAGTTTCATACCCTGCCTCTTGCAAGAGTTTCGGGAAGGTCATCTGCTCGCCGTCGAAGACTGAGGTCGTGTTATCCCTGAATCCATTGGCATGGCTGTGCTTGCCTGTCAACAAACATGCCCGGCTTGGCCCGCTTAGTGAGTTTGCCACAAAGCTGTTGGTGAACAACAGCCCGTCGTTCGCAAGACGATCCATGTTTGGCGTCTGCACGTAGCGGTTGTCATAACAGCTCATCATTTGCTGGGTGTGGTCGTCGGACATGATATAAACAATGTTGTAGCGTTTCGGTTCTTCCCCTTGCGAAGAACATGAAGTTAGCCACGTCATTAATGCCACACTTGCCAAAGGAAGCGCACAGAAAGATTTGGTTTCCATAACTGACTCGAATTTTATTATTAATGCTTACCTCAATGAATAGTCGCTTAGTCACGCAATAGCAAAACGAGTGCCTTGCCCTCGCTATCAAGCAACTGCAGCTTGTTCGCGTCAACACTGTATGATGCCACATCTTGCAATGCCGCCTTAAGGGCATCTTCTACCGACATGTCAGGACAAGCCATCAGCGTCACTTGGCCGGGGTTGAACACTAATTTCCCTGTGCTTGGGTCGTGTTCTATGGATGCGTTATAGACGTTGCAGCCCAAATTGCCGTGGACACG
>CAZWPW010000043.1:0-7438 GCA_964635525.1 uncultured Bacteroidaceae bacterium | reverse complement strand
GGCTTTAGCGGTTCTTATTTCTAAGAATGGTATGGCATCCGTTGCCGGAATCTTTTTCCCGCCTATTTCCTCGAAAACCCATTTCCCGTCGATAGGGAGTTTTGGGTACAGCGCAAGCACTACATCACCTTTGCTGTCCTTGAAGTGCATGATGCTGCCGCTGAAGTCAAATGACTGCACGGCTTCTAATGCTCGGACAAAGGCTGCCTCCTGCTCTGCGTCAGGGCAATACATCCTTGTCGTTGCTGTTGTCAAAAACCTGATTTCGCTTTTATTCAAGTCACATTCAAACTTGCCGCTTATTATGTTGCAGGTAGCGTTTCCCGAATATGAGCGTGTTTTGTATTCGAATTCAAGATACGGAATGCCGTAGCCTTCAGCAATAGGCTCGCCGTTTATTGTCTCGATGTACCAATTCGACGACAGGGCGGCCTCAACATCAGCCTCCATGACTTTCTTGCTGCTTGAACATGACATCAAACCGGCCACAAGGATGAACAAGACAACTATACGCATAAATTGCTTTTGGTTTTACTTCATTTCATATTCTTCCTTCATGTCAATCTCTTCTTTCCCTTTGAAGAACTTGTATTCAAGGTACGTCAGGCTTTGGTCTGGGATGACGCTTATTCCCAAACCATATTTCACTCGCCATTTGTTTTTCATTGAGAAGAACCCCTTGCCTATGTATGCTGCAACGTAGGGGTGGACATGAAGTTTGAACTTGCTTATCCTTAATTTGTTCACGAGATAGTCGACCTTGCTTTCCAACAAGTCGGTGAACAACAATGATGGATTGATTACGCCCTTGCCGTGGCACGTAGGGCAATCCTCTGAAGTGGCGATGCTCATAGCGGGGCGCACCCTTTGGCGGGTGATTTGCATCAACCCGAATTTGCTTATCGGCAAGATATTGTGCTTTGCCCTGTCATGCTGCATGTTCTGGCACATCCTTTCATATAGCTTCTGCCTGTTGTCAGGCTCTGCCATATCGATGAAATCAACCACAATGATTCCGCCCAAGTCCCTGAGACGCATCTGCCTTGCCAATTCGTCGGCAGCCGACAAATTAACGTCCAATGCATTTTCTTCCTGCCCGTTGTTTTGCTTTGTCCTGTTTCCGCTGTTGACATCGACGACGCACATGGCCTCGGTCTGCTCTATGATAAGGTACGCGCCGCTTTTATATGAGACTGCTCTTCCAAGTAATGACTTTATTTGTTTTGTTATTGAGAAATTGTCAAACATAGGCAGTTTGCCCTCGTAAAGTTTGACAATGTTCTTTTTCTCGGGGGCTATCAGCGACACGTAGCTCTTTACTTCGTCGTAGGCCGTCTTGTCATTGATGTAGATGTTCTCAAATGTCGAGTTAAACAAATCCCTCAACATTGCGACAGTCCTTCCGGTCTCTTCGCGAACCAGAACGGGCAACGATGTTGCCTTGCGTATCTTGTAAAGGCTGTCCTCCCAATACTTCATCAGGATTTTCATTTCATTGTAGAGCTCAGCAGCTCGTTTTCCTTCGGCTACTGTCCTGACAATGATTCCCATCCTGGCTGGCTTTATGCTTTGTATCAATTGCTTGAGCCTGGTCCTCTCTTCTGGTGATTTGATTTTTTGCGACACTGACACCTTGTCGTAAAACGGCATCAGCACCAGAAATCTCCCGGCTATTGATATTTCTGAAGTCAAACGCGGGCCTTTGGTGGAGATAGGCTCTTTGATGACTTGGACGACTATCTCCTGCCCCGTTTTTACAAGATTGGCTATTGAGCCGTCTTTCTCGATGTCGGGCAGTGTTTGCATCTTCGTGAGGCTCGGAACTTGCTTGCGGTCAGACATGACTTGCTTCATGTACTTGGCTTGCGTGTTGAATTGTAGCCCCAAGTCCTGGTAGTGAAGAAAGGCCTCTTTCTCGTAGCCTATGTCAACAAAACAGGCATTCAGACCCGGCATGATTTTCTTCACCCGGCCCAAATATATGTTTCCAACGGAATAGGAGCAGTCGCGACCTTCTTTCTGCAGTTCTACAAGGTTCTTGTCCTCCAACAAAGCTATCGAGACTTCGTTGGGCTGCACGTCGACAAATAATTCGCTTATCACCTATATCCCTTTTAGATGTTACTATAGTGATGATTCATTAAACAAGGAGCAAACTTCCTGAACCAAGAAAGTTTGCTCTTAAGATCAAACAAGCAAGACTAAATTACTTTTTGTTTTTATGTCTGTTCTTTCTTAGTCTTTTTTTGCGCTTGTGGGTTGACATCTTATGTCTTTTCCTTTTTTTCCCGTTCGGCATAATATTTCTTTTTTGTTATTGAATGTTTCTATTATTACTGTTTCTTCACCAATGAAGTAAAGGTCTTAGCTGGCTTGAACGCAGGGATATTGTGTTCCGGAATAATGATTGTTGTGTTCTTTGAGATGTTCCTCGCGGTTTTCTTTGCACGTTTCTTTACGATAAAACTGCCAAAACCTCTGAGGTACACGTTCTCGTCATTGGACAATGAGGTCTTTATTATGTCCATGAATGCTTCAACGGTCCTTAACGCATCAGACTTTGGGATTCCAGTGGTTTTTGAAATCTCGTTTACAATATCTGCCTTTGTCATTTTACTATATTTATGAAACGTTATTATTACAATTCGGAGCTGCAAATATAGTTGATAAATACATTAGTTTAAAACTTATCTTCAATTATTTTTACATACAGAATTAAAATACAACACTTTTGGTAATATC
The DNA here is from genome assembly GCA_964635525.1 of uncultured Bacteroidaceae bacterium. GTDB lineage: Bacteria > Bacteroidota > Bacteroidia > Bacteroidales > Bacteroidaceae > Avibacteroides. The sequence continues at coordinate 4,696 of CAZWPW010000043.1, read as the reverse complement.
CACAACATTACGGCCGGCCGCGCAGCCCAAAGCGGCCGGCACGATACGCCGTCACTAATCCTTCCAGAAACCTGGAGCGAAGAGCAACAGCACGGTGAAAATCTCAAGACGACCGACAAGCATCAAGCCAGATGCTGTCCATTTGGCAAAGTCTGTCAACGACAAACACGTGTAGGCAGGGCCAAAGTCGCCCAAAGCCACGCCGACATTGCTAAGGCTCGAAATCGACAATGACAATGATTCAAGCATCCCAATGCCAGTGGAATAGAACAAAAGCATTCCAACCATTGCTGTGGCAAAGTACACCACTATGAATACCAAAGCAGCCAAAACAACCCTATGCTGCAACACCTTGCCATTGAGCTTGACTGTCAAGACTGCGTTGGGGTGGATCATCGACATTAACTCATTCTTCAAAGATTTCAGCAGGACTACTATGCGAACGAACTTGATGCCACCTCCCGTCGAACCGGCACAGGCACCGACAATCATGACAAGCAGCAGCAAGATATGGGTGGCGGCAGGCCACAAGGCGAAATCACTCGAGGTGAAGCCTGATGTGCTCTGGCAACTTGCAACTTGGAAAAGCGACTTGCGGAATGATTCCCCGATGCCTGAACTATACTGGAAGAACAACACTCCACCAATGGCAACGACAAAACAGATAAATGCCACTATATAATATCTAAACTCAGTGTTTCCAAACAGCTTCGAGAACTTGCCCTTCAACACGGAGAAATATATCAATGTGAAGTTCACTCCCGAGATTAACATGAATACCGTCATGATGTATTCTATGGCAGCAGAATCCCAAAACATCACGCTGGTTTGCTTTGTCGAGAAGCCGCCAGTAGCTGTCGTCGACAACGAATGGCAAACGCTGTCGAAAATTCCCATGCCGGCAAACGACAGGAAGATAATCTGTAGCAATGTCAGCCCAGAATATATCAACAATATCCACCTTGCTGTCACGCCAATGCGCGGGTGCGCCTTGTCATTGGCTATCCCCGTGCTTTCCGCAGCAAACAGTTGCAAGCCCCCGGATCCGTAAACCGGAAGGATGGCAATAGAGAAAAACACTATGCCCAAGCCCCCTATCCATTGGGTGAAACTCCTCCAAAGCAAAAGAGAATGAGGGAACTCATCCAAGTTGTCTATGACAGTGAAACCTGTGGTTGTGAAACCAGACATTGTTTCGAAAAAACAATCAGTGACCGACTTGACATGACCGCTCATGTAAAAGGGCAACATGCCGAAGACGGTAAAAAACAACCAAGCGATGGTGACAATGAAAAAACCATCGCGGCGGTTCATCACGTTCCTAGCTCCACGACCCAAGTAAAGGAAAAGCGAAGCCGCAACCAACGTGGCAAGCGAAGCCAGCAAGAACGACATATATACACCCTCGCCGTAGTAGAGGTCAACGCCTATAGGAACTAACAAAAGGATTGCTTCAAGCAAAGCGAGCAAACCTATAATCTTTGAAACAAGTTTGGCATTTGACATAGGGCGGTTCAATTGAAGAAGTTTTCAATTTTTTTAAGCATGCCGCTGCAGAATACAACAACGCGGTCGTTCGCCTTGATCTCGGTGTAACCATTGACAATCATGCCCTTGCCGTCGCGTATCAGGCCACCGATGGTAAAGCCCTTCGGGAAACCGATATCCTTGACTTTGTGCTTGGTGACCTGTGATTTCTCTTTCACCGTGAACTCGGCAACATCGGCATTGGCGAACGTCAGAGCCTTGACATTCGACACATCAGCATCGAGCATCATTTGGAATATGTGGCTGGCAGCATTTTGCTTCTTGTTGAGTACCCTGCCAATGTCAAGATCCTCGGCTATGTGGATATAGTCGATGTTCTCGACCTCGGCTATCGTTTTCTTGAAGCCGAGTTGCTTAGCCGACAAGCAAGCAAGGATGTTAGCCTCGGAATTCGAGGTGAGTGCGGCGAAAGTGTGCTGCTTTGTGACACCCTCCTGCCTGAGCAAATCCAAATCGCGCCCGTCGCCGTTGACAATCATTGCTTTGTTGCCGATTGACTCCGACAATTGCATGCATTTTTCGTAGTTTCTCTCAATTATTTTTATGTTGACATTGCCTCCAACGTGCTGCACCGTGCGGATGGCTATGCGGCTGCCGCCCATCATCGTTAAATCTTCTATCTTGCCAAACGAACCCTTGCCGAAGGTGTGGCGCAGCAAGTCAAGGTTATCGCGACGGGTAGTGGCATAAACAATGTCGTTGAGCTTGATCTCATCGTCACCGTGCGGGATAATCGTATCAGAACCCCTCTTTATCGCCACTATGTGGTATGGGATGCTCCTGTCAAGGTCTATCAACTTCTTGCCGACGAGCATCGACGTCTCGCGCATCTTCGAGCCGATCATAACCAACGCGCCGGCGCCGAACTCCCACCATTGCCTTACCCAAGGCATCTCGAGAGAGGAGGCAATCTCCTTGGCGGCAAGAATCTCGGGGCATATCATCGAATGAATCCCAAGGTTCTTGAAAAACTGGAGGTTCTTGCTCGACAAGTACTCCTGGTTGTCTATCCGCGCCACGGTTTTCTTCGCGCCAAGCCTGTTAGCCAGAATGCACGCAGTGATGTTGCTGCATTCGTCGGGGGTAACAGCAACGAACAAATCGGCCGTGCCGGCTCCGGCATCCTGCAAACCAGTGATTGATGTTGGCGAAACGTTTACGGTCATGATATCCAAATATTGTTCCATCTGGCTCAGACGGCCGCGATCCTCGTCAATCAAAACGATGTCTTGTTTCTCTTTCGACAGCAGACGGCTCAAATGTGTGCCGACTGCACCTGCTCCTGCAATTACTATTTTCATGATTTAAACCCTATTTGTTGCTTTATATATAGCGAAAGGGCATCTTTGCCCAAGCCGCAAACCTCACGCAACTCGCCGATGGTGCCATGCTCGACAAACTTATCGGGCAAACCGAAACGGCGGACAGGCAAAAGATACCCGTTGTCCTGCATGAATTCCATTACCGCTGAGCCTGCTCCGCCAGCAATGACCCCGTCCTCGACCGTCATGACGCTCTTGTAATTTCTCCCTATTTCATGTAACATGTCACCGTCAAGTGGCTTGACGAAGCGCAAGTCGAAGTGACCCACCTTGGCACGCCATGCCTCGTCAAGCTCGTCGATTATCTCTTTTATGAGCTGCCCTAACGGCCCGAGGGTGATGACGGCCAAGTCGGTGCCGGACTTCAGGCAGCGACCGGTACCTACCTTGATTTCCTCGAAGCTGTTCCTCCAATCCGCAAGGGTGCCGCGCCCGCGCGGATACCTGATAACGAACGGTCCCTTGCCGGGCAGCTGGGCCGTGTACATGAGGTTGCGCAATTCATGCTCATCGTATGGCGACGAAATTGTCATGTTAGGGACGCACCTCAAGGCGGCAATGTCAAACGCGCCGTGATGCGTAGGCCCGTCTTCTCCCACGAGTCCGGCCCTGTCGAGGCACAAAACCACATTGAGGCCGAGCAGGGCGACGTCATGGATGACATTGTCGTAAGCACGCTGCGCAAAGCACGAATAGATGTTGCAGAAGGGAAGCATTCCCTCCTTGGCAAGGCCGCCGGCAAACGTCACGGCATGCCCCTCGGCAATGCCAACATCGAAAGCGCGACCGGGCATCTCCCTCATCATGATGTTCATCGAGCATCCCGTGGCCATGGCCGGCGTGATACCGACGATGCGGTCGTTTGCTCGCGCCAGCTCAAGCAAAGTGTTCCCGAAAACGTCTTGGTAAAGTGGGATTTCACCAGCACCGTTCGGAGACATCTTGCGCACGCCCGTGTCCTTGTCGAATACACCAGGTGCGTGCCACACCGTGGCCTGCTTCTCTGCAAGCTCGTAACCCTTGCCCTTGACGGTATGCACGTGCAAGAGCTTGGGGCCGCTGAACTGCTTCAGCTCGCCGAGGACGCGCACCAGCTTGCCAACGTCATGACCGTTCACGGGGCCGAAATAACGGATGTTCAAGCCCTCGAAGATATTCTGCTGGTTGGCTATGATTGACTTCAGGCTGTTGTTGAACCTGAGGATCTTGTTCTTGTGCTTCTCGTCAAGCACCCCCATCGTCTTAGCAAAGTTCCATATCGAATAGCGCAGCCTGTTGTAGCTGGCGTTGGTGTTGAGCCTGATGAGGTATTCCTTCATTCCACCGACGGTGCGGTCGATTGCTATGTCGTTGTCGTTGAGGATTATCAGCAAATTATTAGGTATCGAAGAGGCATTGTTGAGCCCCTCAAAGGCAAGCCCCCCCGTCATTGCCCCGTCACCGATAACGGCGACTATACTGCTATCGTCATTCCTCATCGACGAGGCCACCGCCATGCCCAGAGCCGCAGAAATGGAATTCGACGCATGCCCGCACGCGAAAGTGTCGTAACAGCTCTCAAGAGGCGAAGGGAAAGGCCTTAAGCCTTTGAACTTGCGGTTAGTGCCGAACATGTCCCGCCGCCCGGTGAGTATCTTGTGGGCGTATGCTTGGTGTCCGACATCCCAGACAATCTTGTCGTCAGGCGCATTGAAGACGTAATGCAAGGCGACAGTCAGCTCGACAACCCCCAAACTCGAAGCGAAATGTCCGGGGTTGCACGACAAAGCATCTATAATGAACTCGCGGAGCTCGGCGCACACCGACGGCAAATCATCCACGGCGAG
>CAZWPW010000042.1:4480-11861 GCA_964635525.1 uncultured Bacteroidaceae bacterium | reverse complement strand
GTTAGCAAATTCGAGCCCTTTGGCTGCATGTATGGTCATGAGTTTGACTTTTTGCATTCCGGCATCGTTGCTGTCGCGTTCTTCATCGAGGTCAGAGAGGAGCGATATTTCCGCAAGATAGTCGTCGAGCGTGACTGTCCTGCCTTCGTTTTCCTGCGTTTCTTGGCAATATGCCGCCACTGCGTTGAGGAGTTCTTCGATGTTTTCCTTCTTTGCTATGTCGTCGATATCCTTCGAGTTTTCGAGTTCGGCTTTTATTCCGCTTTGTATTATTATCTTGTATGCCACGTCTGCCGCTGTTGCCCCGCTTTGCTGCGAATAGCCACGGAAGCTGTTGATCATTGCCAAGAACGTTTCTATCTTGGACTTTGCCGCCGGCGCGAGTGCCAGTCCGTAGATCTGTGACTCCGATGCAACGTCCCACATTGTTGCGTTGCTCGCTGCCGCTGCCTTGGCTATTTTGTCGACTGTGGTATTTCCTATGCCCCGCTTCGGGTAGTTGACTATTCTTTTGAAAGCCTCGTCATCGCTTGCGTTGCAGGTCAGCCTGAAGTATGCCACGAGATCCTTAATTTCTTTGCGTTGGTAGAACGACAATCCTCCGTAGACTTTGTATGGGATGCTATTTTTCCGCATCTCTTCCTCGAAAATCCTTGATTGCGCATTGGTACGATACAGGACTGCTATCTCGTCACACTCTTGGCCTTGGCTGATTAGCCGTTTTATTTCCTTGACAACGAGTGCAGCTTCTTCGAGGTCAGAGTAGGCCTTTGCGACTTTTACTTTCTGTCCTTGTTCGCTGTTTGAGAATGTGTTTTTGCTAATTTGTTTCTTGTTTTTTGTTATCAGGCTGTTTGCTGCCGCGACTATGTTCTTTGTTGAGCGGTAATTTTGTTCTAGCTTGAATATTTCGGCGTTGCCGAACATTTTCGGGAATGAGAGGATGTTGTCGATTTGCGCTCCTCGGAATGAATATATGCTTTGCGCGTCGTCTCCCACGGCACAGATGCAGTTTGTCCCGTCATATAGTTGCTGCATGATTTTGTGCTGCGCGAAGTTTGTGTCTTGGTACTCGTCGACGAGCATGAATTTGAACATTCCGGAATAATATTGGCGTGTTTCAGGGTTGCCGTTGAACAGCAGGAAGGTGTAGACGAGTATGTCGTCGAAATCCATCACTCCGCATTGCCTGCATCTGTCCCAATAGGCTTTGTAGAGCCTTGCCATTTCGGGTTTTCCAGTTATGCGGTCATGTTGCGCGAGCCTTGCGTTTGCCATGTATTCGTTTGGCGAGAGGAGGTTGTTCTTCGCGTTTGATATTCGTGAGAATAATTCGTTGGGTTTGTATATTTTTTCGTCGAGGCCCATTTCTTTGACGAGCGATTTGACAAGGCTTCTCGAGTCGGCATTGTCGTATATTGTGAAGTTCCTCGGGAATTGTATTTTTTCGTGCTCGGTTTGTAGTATTCGCATGAATACCGAGTGGAATGTTCCCATCCATAGCTTTGCCGCCGCGTTGCCTGCCATGGCTGCTATTCTTTCTTTCATTTCGTTTGCGGCTTTTTTAGTGAACGTCAGTGCCAGGATATTGTGCGGTTCATATCCTTTCTCGAGCAGGTAAGCTATTTTGCATGTGAGTACCCTTGTCTTCCCCGACCCTGCCCCGGCAACCACCAGCGAGGGGCGGTCAATGCACTTGACCGCATTTAGTTGTTCGCTGTTGAGCATGCTGAGGTCTACCATGGCTTTACTTGAGCGCTCTCCTGTAGAGCAGCACGGCGATGATTGCGTAGATGAGGTTCGGTATCCACACGGCTATTGCCGGCGGTGTGTCGCCATTGATTGCAAAGGTTGCAGAGACCGTTTGGAACAAGATGTATGAGAAGCTCAGTGCGAGGCCTATTCCGAGGTGCAGTCCCATTCCCCCTTTTACTTTCCGTGACGAGAGCGATGCTCCTATTGCCGTGAGTATGAATGAGGCGAATGACATGGCTATCCTTTGGTGGTATTCTATTTCGAACTCCTTGATGTTTCCGAATCCTCGAGCTTTTTGCTTTGATATGTATGCTTTGAGTTCCGGTGATGTCATTACGAGTTCTTGGCCTTTCATTATGAGGAAGTCCGAAGGTTCCAAGTTTATCACCGTGTCCATTGCCGTGCCTCTTGTGATGTGTTCCCTTGTATCGTCGAACTCCCTTATCATATAGTTCTTCATTGTCCACTTATTGTCTTGGCTCAGCGTGTCGTAGACTATTGTTCTTGCCGTCATGTGCGAAACGAGTTTCTTGTCTTCGAACTTGTCGAGCGAGAACCTGAATCCTGTGTTTGTGGTATTCGAGAATTGGTCGAGGTATGCTATCACCCCGTCTTCTAATGCCAGTTGCACGTTGCGTGCATAGTCTACCTTCTTCTTTTTTATGTATTTGTCTTCGAAGTCCAGCCTCACTTCGCTGCCCCGTGGTATGACGTATGCGCTAAGGCAGAATGTCATTACCGATATGAATGCTGCCGAGAACATGTATGGGCGCATCAGGCGTTTGAAGCTGATGCCCGAGGATAACATGGCTATTATTTCGGAGTTTTCGGCAAGTTTCGATGTGAAGAATATGACTGCTATGAAGACGAAGAGCGGGCTGAACAAATTGGCGAAATATGGTATGAAGTTCATGTAATAGTCGAAGATTATTGCCTTGAGCGGCGCCTCGTTGCCGATGAACTTGTCCATCTTTTCGTTTATGTCGAAGACCACGGCTATTGATATTATCAACGCTATGGCAAAGAGATAAGTTCCTAAGAACTTGAAGACGATGTACTTGTCAAGTATGGTATATGGTTTCTTCATGACTGCTGCAACCTCGTTGATACCTTCTCGATTGTAATGGCTTTCCACGTCACGAAATCGCCTTTTATTATATGCTTCCTTGCCTCTGCCACGAGCCACGTATAGAATGCCAAATTGTGTACCGATGCTATTTGCATTGCGAGCAATTCACGGACGTGGAACAGGTGCCTGAGGTATGCTTTGCTGTATAACGTATCAACGGCGGATGCTCCATCCTCTTCAATTGGAGAGAAGTCGGCCTCCCATTTTTTGTTGCGCATGTTCATTATTCCGTTTTTCGTGAAGAGCATGGCATTTCTTCCGTTCCGGGTTGGCATGACGCAGTCGAACATATCTACTCCCCGTTCTATTGCTTCGAGTATGTTTGCCGGCGTTCCAACCCCCATGAGGTATCGCGGCTTGTCGTTTGGCAGGATCTCGTTGACGACTTCTATCATTTCATACATCTTGTCGACCGGTTCACCTACGGCCAGACCTCCTATTGCATTTCCGGATGCGTTCTTCGATGCGACGTATTCGGCAGATTGTTTTCTTAAATCAGCATACACGCACCCTTGCACTATGGGGAACAGTTCTTGCCGGTATCCGTACTTGGGTTCTGTCGCGTTGAACCTGTCGATGCACCTGTCCAACCACCGGTGCGTAAGGCACATTGATTGTTTTGCATATTCGTAGTCTGCCGTCCCCGGCGTGCATTCGTCCAGTGCCATGATGAAGTCGGCGCCTATTGAGCGTTCTATGTCGATGACTTTTTCGGGCGAGAAGAAATGCTTGCTGCCGTCGATGTGCGAGCGGAACTCCACACCTTCTTCCGTGAGTTTCCTTATTGCCGACAATGAGAACACTTGGAATCCTCCGCTGTCGGTGAGCATTGGGCGGTTGAACCCGTTGAACTGGTGCAGCCCTCCTGCCTTTTCGATTACCTCAATTCCCGGGCGGAGATAGAGATGGTAGGTGTTGCCGAGGATTATTTGCGCGTTGATGTCGTTGAGCAGCTCTGGCAGATGCACTGCTTTGACGCTCCCGGCAGTGCCTACAGGCATGAAGACGGGTGTTTGCACGCTTCCATGTTCTGTTTCTATCGTGCCTGCCCTTGCGTTAGTGAGGTTGTCAACGGCTTCAACGGTGAATTTCATTTGCTTAAGTCTACAGGATTGGCGACTTTCTCGTCGAGCAGTGCTATTTCAAGGACTTCTTTGACATCGCTTACATAATGGAAGTCAAGCCCCTTGATGTAAATGTTTTCTATGTCGAGTATATCCCTTTCGTTTTCCCGGCACATTATTATATCAGTTATCCCGGCGCGCTTTGCTGCTAGTATTTTCTCTTTTATTCCTCCTACTGGCAGCACTTTGCCGCGCAGTGTCACTTCGCCTGTCATTGCCAGGTTTTTCCTTACCTTGCGTTGCGTCAATGCCGATGCTATTGCCACTACCATGGTTATTCCCGCAGATGGGCCGTCTTTGGGTATTGCTCCTTCGGGCACGTGCACATGTATGTTCCATTTGTCGAACACTTCGTATGGTATTCCTATCTGCTCGGCATGCGAATGCACATATTCGAATGCGAGCATTGCCGATTCCTTCATTACGTCGCCGAGGTTTCCCGTCAGTGTCAGTTTGTTGCCTTTTCCTTTGCTCAGGCTTGTTTCGACGAATAGTATTTCTCCTCCGAATGCTGTCCATGCTAGTCCGGTCACCACGCCTGCGTAGTCGTTGCCTTGGTACTTGTCGTTGAAATATTCTTCTTTGCCAAGATAGAAGGCGACGTTTTCAGGTTTTATGACTTCGTCGTGCAGTTGGCCTTCCTCGGCGAAATAGCGCGCTTGCTTGCGCATTACCTTGTTTATTTTCTTTTCAAGTTCCCGCACTCCGCTTTCACGGGTATAGAACATGATGATTTTCTCTATCGCCGCTTTGCTGAACCTCATCCTTGTGGAGTCGAGGCCATTCGCCACGAGTGATTTCGGGATGAGGTGCTTGCGTGCTATCTCGACTTTTTCCTCTATGATGTATCCGCTTACTTCGATGAGTTCCATTCTGTCGAGGAGCGGCGGCGGTATTGTTCCTATGTTGTTTGCCGTGGCGATGAACATGACTTTCGACAGGTCGTAATCCAAGTCAAGGTAGTTGTCATGGAAGGTGTTGTTTTGTTCGGGGTCAAGGACTTCGAGGAGCGCCGCAGCCGGGTCGCCTTGCCTGTCGGAGTTTATTTTGTCTATTTCGTCAAGTATAAATACGGGGTTCGACGAGGCGGCTTTTATCAATCCTTTGAGTATCCTGCCTGGCATTGCCCCGATGTAGGTCTTCCTGTGCCCTCTTATTTCTGCTTCGTCATGCACTCCTCCGAGCGACATCCTTATGTATTTTCTTTTCAATGCTGCTGCTATTGACTTGCCTAATGAGGTCTTTCCCACGCCCGGAGGCCCGTATAGGCATATTATCGGAGACTTGAAGTCTTTTTTCAATTTGAGCACCGAGAGGTGTTCCAGTATTCGTTCCTTGACTTTCGTCAGGCCGAAATGGTCTTTGTCAAGCACTCGCTGTGCATTCTTGATGTTCAGGTTGTCTTCGGTATATTCTCCCCAAGGCAGGTTCAACATGGTTTGCAGGTAATTTAGTTGCACTGCGTAGTCGGGCGATTGCGAGTTCATCCTTGAGAGCTTGTTCAATTCCTTTTGGAAATATTCTGCTACTTCCTTGCCCCATTTTTTTGATTGGCCTTTGTTGTAGAGTTCGTCGTATTCTTGGTCTTCCGTCGAATCGCCCAGCTCGTTTTGTATCGTCTTCATTTGTTGCTGCAGGAAATATTCCCTTTGCTGCTGGTCGATATCCTCCCTGGCTTTTGATATTATCGAGGCTTTTATCTCTGCGTACTGTATTTCCTTGTTCAGCAATTCGAGGAGATGGTATGCCCTTTGCGACATGTTGGGGAAGCTGAGCAGGCGTATCTTTTCATCTTTCGGTATAGGGAAATTCGCGCACACGAAGTTTATCATTGGCTGTGCGTTTCCTATGTTTTGCACCGCGAAGCCCAATTCGCCCATGCCGCTGGCATCGATGGTCTTCATGTATTTCAATGTGCGGTCTTTGCAGCTGTCGACGAGCATCTTGTAGTTTTCATCGCCAGCCGGGGGCATGATTTCCTTGTATGGCGTTATGCGGCCTTTGAGGTAGGGGTCGCTTGATGTTATGTCGTTAAGTATTATTCTGGCCAGCCCGTGCAATATGACCGTTATTGAATGGTCTGGCATCTCGAGGACGCGGACGATTTTTGCCAATGCCCCTACTGTGTGCAGGTCAACGAATTCGGGATAATCGACTTCTGCGTTTATTTGGCAAAAGACTGCTATTTCGCTGTCTTCCTTGACGGCAGCGCGTATGAGTTTGAGCGACGATGTGCGCCCAACGCTGACCGGCATCACGATGCTTGGGAACAGGACCATGTTCCTCAATGGAAGCACGGGAAAGGGCTTGTCCCAATCGACGTTTTCCAGCTTCTCGTCATTGGTGTCAACGTCGGCAATCAATGAAAACGGGTTATCCACATCTATGTCTTCAAAAAATCTCTTCATAAAAGGAACTTGTATGTATGAATTACAAACCGCGAATTTAGTTATTTTGGTTTTATATGAGGCCAACGCTGCACTGTCGGAGGGCGTAAGGGAATCCTGCCGGCAGCCGGCTGGCATGGCCCATCACGAAACAGCATCAGCCAATTCGCCAAGCGTCACGTTTCTTTGCTCTGCTGTTGCCATGTTCTTCAAGGTCAGATTGCCTTGGCTTATTTCGTTGCTTCCGGCAATGACGACGAAGGGTATTTTTTTTGCATTGGCATATCCGACTTGTTTCTTGAGCTTGGCGGCTTCGGGATATATCTCGGCACTGATGCCCGATGATCGTAGTTCCCTCAAACATGGCATGACGTATGCCGACTCGGCCTCGCCGAGGTTGGCGAACAGGACCCGCGTACCGCCTTTGGTGGCGTCAGGGAAGAGGTTCATCTGCTCCATGACATCGTATATCCTGTCGGCACCGAACGACACGCCTACGCCCGATACTCCAGGAAGCCCGAAGATGCCAGTGAGGTTGTCGTAACGCCCTCCTCCCGAGATGCTTCCTATCTGTACATCCAGCGACTTGACTTCGATTATTGTACCCGTGTAGTAGTTCAGTCCTCTTGCCAAGGTCAAGTCGAGTTCGACTTGCGACGAGAGACCGGCTTGATTGAGGCGCTCGATGATGTATTCGCACTCCTCGACCCCTTTTCCGCCAAACTGGGTTGCTTCGAGCATTGGCCTTAGTGTCCGGAGTTTTTCGTCGTTTGTTCCTTCAAGCATTATTACCGGTTGCAGTTTCGCAATGGCATCGCTGCTGATGCCTTTTTCCAAGAGTTCCCTGTTCACTGCATCGAGGCCTATCTTGTCGAGTTTGTCGATTGCCACGGTGATGTCGACTATCTTGTCGCTTTCTCCTGCCAGTTCCGCTATTCCCGACAATATCTTGCGGTTGTTTATCTTGACCACCACATTGATGCCAA
>CAZWPW010000042.1:0-4470 GCA_964635525.1 uncultured Bacteroidaceae bacterium | reverse complement strand
GATGCCAAGCCTGGTGAACACCTCGTCGATCATTTCAATGAGTTCAACCTCGTTGAGCAACGATTCGCTGCCTATGACATCTGCATCGCACTGGTAGAACTCCCGGTAGCGTCCCTTTTGCGGCCTGTCTGCGCGCCATACCGGCTGAATTTGGAAGCGTTTGAAGGGGAAAGTCAATTCATTGCGGTGCATGGCCACGTAGCGGGCGAAGGGCACGGTCAAGTCATACCGCAATCCTTTCTCGCAGAGTTGGCGCGAGAGCTTGGCGCAATCCCTCGAAAGGAGGTCGGAGTCGCTGGCTCCCGAAAGGAAGTCGCCCGAGTTCTGTATCTTGAAGAGCAGCTTGTCTCCCTCCTCCCCGTACTTTCCCATCAACGTGTCCAGGGTCTCCATTGCCGGGGTTTCAATCTGCTCGAAGCCGAAAAGCCTGAAGACTTCCTTTATCGTGCCGAAGATGTAATTGCGCTTTGACATTTCGGCAGATGAAAAATCGCGTGTCCCTTTGGGTATGCTCGGTTTGTTTGCCATATTATCCCTCTGCGGTTGGTTTGGCTGCAAAGATAACACCAAAAACCGACTTCAGGCTATCTTGCTGTAATAATGATTGGACGCCGCGCCCGGGCAAGAGGTTTCCAAGCCTTTGCCCGCACTGCATGGCTACCAACTGTAGTTGACGCCAAAGCTGAACATCTCATTCAACTGCACCTTATGGTCAGACTCCAAGTCGTAGTAGCGTGCATGCACGAACAGCTTGGCGGATAAGTAGCGGTTGAGGATGAAGTTGAAAGTGTTCTCCCACTCCGACTCGATTTTCTTGTAGCTCGTGAAATAATTAAAGCGCGATTCCCAGACAATCGATGGTATTATGGTCCACTTCAAGTTCAGTTGCAACGTCGAACCGAAACTGTTGAGCACTTTGCTGCCTTCGTCAAGCCCGAACGATGTTTCATCGACCAAGGGGTCGCCGACGTAACGGAAATTGTACGTCAGGGGAGAAAGCAGTACAGAGAGTGTCGCCTTTGTCTTATTCAACTTGTAGTCCATACCTAAATTGATTACCAGGTTTCCCGGAGACATGAACGACGACAGTCGGTCAGGCGAGTTTATGTCATAGCTGTTGAAAAACTGTGTGTTGAACTCCATCGACAACGTGTAGTACCATTTGCTATAGGCCTTGATGCCGAGCTTTGAGGTAAAGCGCAACAAGTCGGAATTGAAATTGTACTTGTGCAACGTATCCGACGGCACGGTGATGAAGCCGACCCTCACTTCGAGTTTGTTGTCGAATTCAATCTTGCTCTTGTCATTATAGCTGGCACTGAGCATCAGATAGGCAAGAATAGTGTTGACGCTTTCGCCGCCATTGTACCAGTTAGGCGAAATGTAGTTTTGCGAGAACTGCACCGACGAACTTCCCTCCGTAGTCCAGAAGTTGGGCTTGCGCACGCTGATGCGTGAATCGACTCTCTTGTCTTCATTGTAATCGCTCATAGGCTTGAAGAGGTCAAAGACATTCTTCCTGACTGGGGCATCGTTGACAAGGCCGTCATATTCATAAGACGCATAGCTGTCGATGACCTCCTGCCTGACATAGCTGATGTCAAATTTTGTCATGTACAGGCTCAATAGCATATTGTTCACTACTGAATCCCTCGCTGCGGGCCTGAGCTTAGTGTACGATTCAAACAATGGCTGCCGCTTGGCTGGCTTGACTTCTACAGCAGGAAGGGAGGGCATGAACCTCTGGCGAATGGGCGCGCTGTACAGGATGGGAGGCATGAAGAGCTTGTACGTTGACAAGTCATAAACAATAGGCTTGTCACTATTCAATGAATCAACAGCGTATATGCTGTCCTTGGCATGCGAGAGCATCTGGCAGAAACTCATGTATGCCTCACCACGCAGACCTGTATCTTGGGAGAAGGCAACCGGTGCAAACACAAGCGTGTTGAACATGGCAAGCAGCAAAAGCCGCCTGCCGGCATGTGTGTTATTTGCCATATCCTTTTGTGATTTGTGATATATGATTCAATTCTTCAGAGAAATCAAGGCATGGATGTGAGGCAGACAATTCCGCTATTTCCCCGGCTATCTTCTCCATTAGGTTTTTGATACTTGCGGCATCACTGCTGATTGGTTTGTGATCCAACATCCTTGCTATCGTTTCGCACTTGCGCATCAATTCTTTCTCGGCATCGCCCATGAACATTGCCGTGAATTTTTCCCATATGTAGTCAATGGCTACCTTCGAGGGGTGCAGCATGTCATCGGCATAGAACCGGTAGTCGCGCAACTCGTCCATCATTATCTCATAGGAAGGAAAATAGAATGCCCTGCCCTTGAACATGCCAATCAATTCATCGACAAGCAGCACAAGGTTCGACTTGCTCGCCATGTTGCCATGCAGGCCGTCGCGCAAATGACGCACCGGGCTTACCGTCAGAATCAACTTCAACTTGTCGTTTGCCGTGAACAAGCGCCTTAGCACATCGCCGCAGGCTGCTGCCATCTCTTTGTGATTGCAGAACGAACGCGTAAACGTCTTCTCGGGCATCTTATGGCAATTTGACACTACCTTGCCGCCGATGGAATAAACGTATGACGTGCCAAAAGTGATGACAAGCCATTCTACCTTGCCAAGCCATTCGTTAGCCTGCGCCACAGAGGAATTGATGCGGTGCAAAGCCTCTTCTTTGTCGGCTGACGAGAACCGTGTGCTGTGCATAAGGCTGTGGTATAATCCATTGTGGCAGACAAGATCCTCTTCGCCGTATTGCTTGCAGGCTATTATCTCCGACAATACATTAGATATCGACAAGGGGTTGTAGAGTATCCCGTAGGGGTTGGCAAGAACATTGAACTTCAACCTCCTTAACCTGCCACCTATGTTTTCAGAGAAACAAGAGCCTAAGACCAGCATTTTGGAATCATAGGTGATGCTCGCCGGATAGCGATTGCAATCAACGGTAGTGTAAAATCTCATCCCTGTTTCCATAGCTGCTTGTTTGCAACCGTTTTCATAACCTTATAGCAATTAGCTACTGCCTGTCATTGACGTAGGTGCCAGCACTATGCGCCTCCCTGCAATAATGGTTGCAGGGAGGCAAGATTTCCCGGGTTCAATCGATTGGAACATACTCAACGAACGCCTCTATAGCCTCGTAGGAAGCCAAGCCA
Source organism: uncultured Bacteroidaceae bacterium (assembly GCA_964635525.1). Taxonomy (GTDB): domain Bacteria; phylum Bacteroidota; class Bacteroidia; order Bacteroidales; family Bacteroidaceae; genus Avibacteroides. The sequence continues at coordinate 1,293 of CAZWPW010000042.1, read as the reverse complement.
AGGCTGCTATATAGCGCTGCCGTAGCACGGTTGCGTGCCTCGGAGCGTTGCCAGAACAAGCGTTCGTCATTTCCCAGATACGGGGCGCCCTCCATCTGTGATTGGTGCTTCAATATCGCGTTCCTCTTGCTTCTCAACTCCTCGGGCGACATGGGGACAGCCATTTCAATGTTCTCTATCTCCCATTCAGCCCATGCGCCACGGTACATCCAAATCTTGCAGTCGTCAAGCCATTTCGCCCCGAGCGACTTCTCGATATCTATGGCAGCGAAAACAGCATCGGTGCAAACACGGTGCGTGCCGTGCGGGTCAGCCAAGTCGCCTGCCACGAAGATTTGGTTGGGCTTGACGCTCCTCAACAGGTCCAAGACGATTTGCACGTCTTCCTCGCCGATAGGTTTCTTTTCTATCTTGCCCGTTTCATAGAACGGCAGGTTAAGGAAATGGACGTTTTCCCGTTTTATCCCGGCATAGTCGCAGGCTATCCGCGCCTCAATCCTCCTTATCAAAGCCTTTATGTCAAGCACCTCGCGGCTGTCGGAGTTGATACCCTTTTTGTTTGCAAGGAACTCCATTATCTCCTCAAACTTCGATTCTATGTCAGGAAAGGTTGCAGATGACAGGCCATATTCCTTGACAAAGAGCATGAAGCGCCTTACTTCCTCATCGTCGACAGCTATGTTGCCCGAGGTCTGGTAGGCGATATGCACATCATGACCTTGCGTTACCAAGCGCAAGACTGTCCCGCCCATTGATATGACATCATCATCGGGGTGAGGTGAAAACACCACCACCCTCTTTGGGTAGGGCAATGCCCTTTCGGGCCTGTTCGAATCATCGGCGTTCGGCTTGCCTCCCGGCCACCCAGTTATAGTGTGCTGCAAATCATTGAACACCTTTATGTTCACGTTGTAAGCACTGCCGAACAGAGCCGACAGCTCGCTCAAGCCATGCTCGTTGTAATCCTTGTTGGTAAGCTTCAAAATGGGCTTGTTGGTGACTGAACACAGCCAAACTATTGCGCTGCGGATTAACTTGTCAGTCCAATCGCAAGAGGCAACCAGCCAAGGCCTGCGGATTCTTGTCAGGTAGGATGCCGCATCCAAATCGACGTAGCACACTGAATCGCTGTGCGTTTGGATGTACGATGCAGGAACATTGTCGGTGATGCTTTCCTCTATGGCTTGCCTGACAATATCGCATTTGTCCTCGCCCCAAGCCACTGCTACGATCTTTTTCGCCGAAAGCAAGGTCTTCACTCCCATTGTCACCGCGCTCTTGGCCAAGCCTGCC
>CAZWPW010000041.1:0-11979 GCA_964635525.1 uncultured Bacteroidaceae bacterium | reverse complement strand
CCTCTGACGTTCCTGCTGATTGCTGCCGGCACGAAACTCACCTCGCCCGGTCCTATCTTCTTCACGCAGAAGAGGACTGGCGAAAAGGGCAAGAGTTTCAATTGCTACAAGTTCCGTACGATGAGGGTCAACGGGCAGGCTGACAGCATGCAAGCCGTCAAGGGCGACCCGAGGGTGACGAAGTTCGGTGCATTCCTTCGCAAGACGAACCTCGATGAGCTTCCCCAGTTCTTCAACGTCTTGATTGGGAACATGTCAGTCGTCGGCCCCCGCCCCCACATGCTCAAACACACGATAGAATACTCCGCCATCATTGACAAGTACATGGTGCGGCACCTTGCCAAACCGGGCATAACCGGCTGGGCGCAAGTCAACGGCTACCGGGGCGAGACGAAGGAAGTCAACCAGATGGAGAAGCGCGTGGAGTTCGACGTTTGGTACATCGAAAACTGGTCGTTCTTCCTTGACTTGAAGATTATTTACCTGACGATCATAAACATGGTAAAGGGTGACAAGAACGCCTACTGACAAACCTGCCGGCTGGCTGCGCAAGCTTGCCTTGGCCGCCTCCGTACTGCTGCCAGCCATGGCTGGCACGGCGTTCTCCCAGCAGACCTTGGATGCAGAGGTAAGCATGGAGGCTGCCGTCCACACCGGTGCTTTCACCCCCTTCTGGCAGGTAAGCAACCGCCACGGCCTTGCCTCGATTGACAACTACGGCTACGCCCGAGCCGCTTTGTCCTACAAAAACCAGCTTACTGGCAATTGGCGGCTTGAAGCGGAAGCCGATTTGGTCGCGGGACTTGGCACTGACCGCAACTTCATTGTCCAACAAGCATACGCTGACGTTTATTTCAAGTGGTTAGGGCTGTCGGTGGGCAGTAAGGAAAGGAGCTTCGAGCAGCTTAACCCCTTGCTTAGCTCCGGCGGGCTTGTCTGGTCTGGCAACGCCCGTCCCATCCCACAAGTAAGGTTAGGCGCTTTCGACTATGTGCCGATATGCCGCCGTTTCGCCATGAAGGCAGAGGTTTCTTTCGGCTGGTTCACCGACGGAGCGTACCTATCGCAAACAGCAAATGAATCGGAATCATACGTCAAGGGCATAAAATTCCACACCAAAAACTTCTACATGAGGATTGGCGACCCTCTCGGCCACTGGGTTTGGGAGATGGGGTACAGGATGGATACCCAATTCGGCGGCACGCAATATCTCACTGACGGCGAAAAGATTGTCCTTGGCAGCGGGATAAAGCAATACTGGCAGGCTCTCATTCCGCAAAGCGGCGGCGAGGCCTCCTACGAAGGCGAGCAAATAGCCTACGCCGGCAACCACATGGGAAGCGAATTGCTTAAACTGTCCTACCAATGGAAAGGCAAGAGAATCTCTGCCTATATGGAAAATTACTTTGACGACTTCTCGGGAATGGGAAAGCTCAACGGCTTTGACGGACTGTGGGGCATTGAATACCACGACTCACGGCAAAGCCATGTCGAAGGAATCGTTTTCGAATACTACCAGTCGACCAACCAGAGCGGGCCGCTTCACGGCGTTGACAACGACCCCCTTTGCTTGAAAACAGGAGGTGCTGACGACTACTACAACAACTTCATTTACCCCGGATGGACACATTGGGGGCACTCGATAGGCTCACCATTAGCGGTTTCGCCCATGTACAACGATGACGGGACGTTAAGTTTCAAGCACAACCGCGTCAAGGCTTTCCATTTGGGGATAAACGGGCGGATAGTGAAAGATTTCGGCTACAGGCTTCTCATGACGCACAGCCGCTCATGGGGCACGGTATTCCAGCCCACGATAGATGTAATGCGCAATTTCTCGTTCTTGGCTGAGGCTATCTACGCGCCTTCTAAGTTAGAAGGATGGGAGTTCAAAGCCTCCATAGCTGCCGATTTCGGCGACTTGTACGGAGACAATGCCGGGCTTCAATTAAGCGTAAAGAAGGCAATGAACATTTTGCGCCGGCAATAAGACGGCAAAGAGCAGCTTAAAACCGGCTTCTGAATTTTTTGAATATGCTTTCCTTGGCAGATGCGTCAGGCTTGAAGTTCTGCGAGTCATTCATCTTTTGCAGTTGTTCCTTCTCTTGGCTTGAAAGTTTCTCCGGCACGTAGACGTTCACGCGGACAATCAGGTCGCCTTGTCCCTCTGACGATGGCAATCCCTTTCCACGCAGACGCAACAATTTGCCTGGCTGCGTCCCAGGTTCGATTTTGACCTTAGCTTTCCCGTCGAGTGTAGGTATTTCAACAGTACCTCCCAGGGCTGCCGTTGGGAAGTTGAGCAGCAAGTTGTAAACCAGGTCATACCTGTCGCGTATAAGTTCAGGATGTGGCTCTTCTTCTATCCGTATCAACAGGTCGCCGGCTATGCCGTTTCGTTTGGCCGCATTACCTTTGCCGCTCATCATCAGTTCCATTCCTTGCACTACTCCTGGCGGTATGTCTACGCTGACTATCTCCTCACCTTGCACTATCCCATCTCCATTGCATGTCCGGCATTTGTTTTTTATTATCTTTCCCTCACCTGCGCATTCCGGGCAGACGGTGTGCGATTGCATCATGCCGAGGAATGTCTTTTGCGTTCTCGTTACTGTCCCGCTGCCATGGCAGGTCTTGCACGTTTCCGTTTCCCCGTCCTTCGAGCCTGTGCCGTTGCAATGCCCGCATGTAACATATTTCTTGAGTTTGAATTTCTTTTCTACCCCTTTGGCAATATCATTCAATGTCAACTTGACTTTGACGCGCAAGTCCGAGCCTCGGAACACGCGCCCCGAGGATGCGCGGCTGCTTGACGAGCCAAAGCCGTAGCCTCCGCGCCCGCCAAATATGTCGCCGAACATTGAGAATATGTCATCCATTGACATGCCTGCGCCGAAGCCTCCGTACGGTCCTCCGTTTCCTGCCGCCCCACTGACTCCGGCATGCCCGAACTGGTCATAGCGTTGTCTTTTCTCAGGATTGCTCAGCACGTCGTATGCTTCTGCCGCCTCCTTGAATTTTTCTTCTGCTGCCTTGTCTCCGGGATTCTTGTCGGGGTGGTATTGTATGGCCTTCTTCCTGTATGCTTTTTTTATTTCGTCTGCAGAGGCTTCCTTGCTGACGCCAAGCACTTCGTAATAGTCACGCTTTTCCATGAAAGAGATGTATTATTGGATTATTGTGCCACGACTACTTTTGCATGGCGCAGCACCTTGTCATTTAGCTTATAGCCTGTTTGGACGCAATCGATGACCCTGCCCTTGAGTTCCTCGGAGCTTGCCGGCATCATTGCGACGGCTTCATGGTAGTCGGTGTCAAAGGGCACATTGTTTGTTTCTATCACAGACAGCCCGTTTTTGGTGAACACTTGCAGCAGCTTTTCATGTATCAGCTTTATGCCTTCAGTCATGGCGTTTATGTCTTCGGCTTTTTCCATCATTGCCAAAGCCCTCTCCATGTCGTCTGCCACCGGGAGAAATGATTCCAGTGCGCGTGCTCCTCCGTTCCTTATCAGTTCCGACTTTTCTTTCAGGTTGCGCTTTTTATAGTTGTCGAACTCGGCATGCAACCTTAGGTACTTGTCTGTCAGTTCTTCTATCTTTTTATTTGCCTCGTCAAGTTCTTCCTCAAGTGTTGGTTTTGCATCTCTTTTTTCCGTTTCGCCTGCAAACGTCCCGGCTTCGTTCTCTATATCTGCAAACTCGCCATATTCAATCCCCTGCCCTTCTTCAGTTTCCGTGCTTTGCCCGTTGTTTAGAGGGATTTCCCTCAGGCCGTCGCTTTCCATCTTTTTCTCATCACTTTTTTTCATGCCCATATTACCGTTGTTTCTTGATGTTCCTTTTATTTTAACCTGCAAAAAACTTGCCACGCAATGCACAGGCATTTCTGCGCGGCTTTGTCGTTGCAAAGATAGTCATTTTTAGCCTCTGTGCGCGGCCTGTGGCAGATGACTGCCATTTTGTCAAAGCACGCATGGCAATCACAGCTCGGACTGATAGGGGCGTATAATTGCAAAATTGCTAACTTTGCGGTGTTCAGCAACCGATAACATTTTGCAGATGGACAACAATTACGCCTCTTTGAGTGCAATGGCAAGTAAATGCGGCCTGATAGTGGGGGCATACTACATCATAAGGTTTTCCTGCATGCCACTCTCATTGCACGCCCCAGCCGTGGGGATACTGTTTGCCCTGATGACTGCCGGCGCGCCATTCTTCAATGGCTACATAACGATGGTAGCAAGGGAGAAAGTGCTTGGCGGAGTAATGAGCTTTTGGCAAGGTGCGTTGTTCTCATTCAAGATAATGTTTTACGGCAGCTTGTTGGAAGCATTATGGCAGTACATCTACTTCAGTTTCATCGACAAAGGAAAGATCAACAACTGGCTGCTGAACAACATCTCCGAACTTAAGGACAACGGGATTTCACCAAGCCTGATTGAGGTGCTTGAAGAGTCAGCAGGCAACTTGGCGCAATTGACACCGATTGAAGTGGCAATGAACTCGTTCGTCAACGGCATAATTTGGATAGCAATAATCTCTCTGTTGATAGGATTTGTTTCAAAGAGGAAAGTACCAAAACAAACCATTTAAAAACGAAGAGCAATGGACATATCCGTCATAATCCCGCTATACAACGAAGAAGAATCCATCAAGGAATTACTCGAATGGATTGAGCGCGTCATGCACGAGCATGGCTTTTCACATGAAATCATTTTCGTTGACGACGGGAGCACCGACAAGTCATGGGAAACCATAGAAAACTTGTCACAAACCCACGACAACATCAAAGCCATCAAGTTCAGGAGGAACTACGGTAAGTCGCCTGCCCTACACACGGGGTTCATGAAAGCCAAAGGCGAGGTGGTCATTACCATGGATGCCGACCTTCAGGACTCGCCTGACGAAATCCCCGCCTTGTATTCGATGGTCAAGGACGAGGGCTACGACCTTGTTTCAGGGTGGAAGAAAAAACGTTTCGACCCTCTGTCAAAAACATTGCCTACCAAGTTGTTCAACGCCACGGCCAGAATGGTGTCGGGGATAAAGAACCTTCACGACTTCAATTGTGGGCTGAAGGCATACAAGCACGATGTCGTCAAGAGCATTGAAGTATATGGAGAGATGCACCGCTATATCCCCTACTTGGCCAAAAACGCCGGCTTCAACAAGATTGGCGAAAAAGTAGTGCACCATCAAGCCCGTAAATACGGGAAGACGAAATTCGGGCTAAGCCGTTTCGTCAATGGCTACCTTGACTTGATGACTTTATGGTTTTTGTCGAAGTTCGGAGTCAAGCCCATGCACTTCTTCGGCCTTCTCGGGTCGTTGATGTTCCTCATCGGCTTGATTGCGGTAATCATCGTGGGCGCAAGCAAACTTTACGCCATGAACCATGGCCTGCCCTACCGCTTGGTTACGGACTCTCCATTTTTCTTCTTGGCATTGACGACGATGCTTCTTGGGACTCAGTTCTTCCTGGCAGGGTTCATAGGCGAACTCATTGCCCGCAACTCGGCGGAAAGGAACAACTACCAAATCGAAAAAGAAATAACATGAAATCTCGACATCACATCGCGCTAACCGTTGCAATTGCCACGGCCTTTGCTGCCAGCTTTGGTTGCTCGGACGACGATTGCCCGTACGGGAGTGCCAATGACCTAAAAATACAGTTCCTGTCATTAGCCGACACAACATCGTTCACTGTCGACACATTGACAGTGACTGCCGAAGGCACCGACTCGGTGTTGCTGAACAAACAAACGAACATGTACTACATCACCTTGCCCATGAACGGCACAAGCGAGACGACAACGTACACGTTTGAGTTCACCATTCTCGGCACCGACACGATAGAAACCAGCCATACCCTTGATGACGGGACAGTGGAAACTTACGACTCGGTCGTTACCGTCGTATCGCGCTATTACGACATCGTTGAAGTGAACTACAACGCCGAGAAACTGTTCACATCAATGGATTGCGGCTTGGTATATTCATTTGAGCTGGAATCGGGCAGTCATTCGACAAACTACATCAAAAGCATGACTATCGTCAACACGGAAATAAGTGAAGACAACGAAGAAAATATTTATATGTTTTTTTAGCTTGATGCTCGCCTTGGCAAATGCCAACGCATCAAACGGCGACAAAGACGAGAACGCCGAGGAAGTTCCGCTCTACGGGGGGACATATCTTAATATTGACTTGTTCAACCCCATCAGCCACCTGCTCGGGACACGGTTCATCCAAGGAGAGATCTCTGCCGAGGTAAACCTGAAGAACACGTTCTTCCCCATTCTTGAAATAGGCTACGGTGGGGTCAACTACGACAACGGCAGCGGACTGTCATATCAATCGTCGGCTCCATTCTTCCGTGCCGGACTGAACTACAACACGACATCAAAGAAAAAAAGCAACGAGAACCAATTCACCATCGGGGTGCGCTACGGCTTTTCTCCATTCAGTTATGACATACGCTCCTATGGGCTGACCGACCCGGTTTGGCCAGAAGAAATTGACTTCAACAGGATAGGGCAAAAATCAACCGGGCACTGGATAGAACTCGTCGCCGGCATAAGGGTGCAAATAGTAAAGAACTTCATGATGGGCTGGTCAATAAGGATGAAAAGGATAATCAGCTCAACCAACCACGGCGACAACGAAGCATGGTACATTCCCGGTTACGGCTATTCATCAACGACAACATACGGCGCAACATACTGCATAACCTACAAATTCAACACGCGGAGGCATAAGAAATGACAGGCCTTGAGATATGGGCAATAGCATTAGCATTGGCAATGGACTGCTTCGCGGTGTCGGTCAGCGGTGGCATGACAATGAAATGCCGCAACTGGGCGGTGATTATCAAAAACTCATTGGCCTTCGGGCTTTTCCAAATGTTGATGCCTATAATAGGGTGGTCATGCGCCAGATGGTTGAGCAGATTCATAATGGATTATGACCACTGGATAGCATTCACCTTGCTGCTCCTCTTGGGGGCAAAAATGATTTACGAATCCCTCAAAAGCGGGAAGGACAAAGAATGCCAATTCAACCCATGCAGCAACAGGACCGTAATGGTCATGGCAATGGCAACGAGCATCGACGCATTAGCCGTGGGCATATCGTTCGCATTCCTGCACGGCTCGGGTTTTGAAAGCATCATCTTCCCTGTCGCGGTCATCGGTTTGGTATCATTCGCCTTGTCGGCTTTCGGATTCATCGGGGGCAGTTTGTTCTCGAACATGAAGAGGCTCAAACCCGAATTGTTAGGTGGCGTTATCCTTATTGCCATCGGGCTTAAAATATTGATTGAACATATCATGAATGGAATCTAAACCGCACTCAAGATGCCAAAGATGAAATCCAAACAGATAGCCAACCTGCTGTTCCTTGCCGCGCTAATCGCCGGTAGCATCATGATTGTCAAAAAGCATAACTCTCAATGGCAAAACGACCGGGGTATGGCGTTCGGGACAATCTACAACATCAAGTACCAGCATGGTACAAACATGAAACTGGCCATAGAGAACGTTCTCCTTAGTGTTGACTCTGCTCTGTCAATGTTCAACTACGAATCGACGGTATCGAAAGTCAACCGGGACGAAACCGCCGTGCTCGACTCAATGTTCCTGACGGTTTTCAATAAAGGCATGGAGGTATCCCGCAACACCGGTGGCTACTACGACATAACCGTCGCCCCGCTATGCAACGCATGGGGGTTTGGGTTCACAGAAAAGTCGGCCATGACGCAAGAAAAGGTCGACAGCATACTGCAATTCACTGGATACGCGAAAGTATCCATCTGCAACGGAAGTGTAACAAAGGACGACCCGAGGTGCATGCTTGACTTCAGCTCCATTGCAAAAGGGTTCGCCTGCGATGCCGTGGCAAACCTGCTTAAGAGTGAAGGAATAGCCAACTACATGATTGAAATAGGGGGAGAAGTGGCCGCAAGCGGGAGAAACGATGCCGGCGACGTTTGGCTCATAGGCATTAACAAGCCAGACGACGACCGCTCTGGCATGATGAACGGCCTGCAAGCAGCAGTGCGCATCGACAACGCAGCGGTAGCAACATCAGGAAACTACCGCAACTTCTACATCGAAGACGGAGAAAAACGCTCGCACACGATAAATCCAAAGACAGGTTACCCCGTCAGCCACGCCCTGCTCTCGGCCACAGTAATTGCCAGCGACTGCATGACAGCAGATGCCTACGCCACTGCATTCATGGCCATGGGAACTGACCTGGCCAAAGCCTACGCAGACACTTCAAAGGCAATAATAGCCGCCTACTTCATCACCGGCAATGGCAACGGAAGCTACTCCATTGACTACACCGACGGCATGGAACAGTTCCTTGCAAAAGAATGAAACGTCTTCGCAGCTTGCTATTTGTTAACGAAAAGGATGTTCACCGAAACATCGCCGTCAATCATCGACGCAGGAATAGTGACAAGCCCGCTGCCTTGGAGTTCTATCGTTTCAGCTATCCACTGGCGGTTGCCGTTGACGAACTCCGCCCCAGAAAGGTTATGCCCATGCTTCACTTCAACGCCAGTCAGGAGGTAGTCGCTGTCCATGTCAACGACAAAACTGAAATCTTTCCCGTATTCAGCCACCACGGGGGCAGGGCCTCCTGAGGGCGAAGAAACCGTACACATCCTTGCCACAAACGACACATTAGCCTGCGTGCCGGGAACGTTGACAAGGAAATCGATTATCTTCTCGCCCGCCCCTGCATCGGCAGTCGAAGCGTCGTACGGTGAGCTAAGGTTGCCCGAATGTTCCGACACCTTGCACCTGAGCCTGTACACCCCGGCCTGCAAGCTGTCAGGGACAGTGAATGACATTACACCATCGCTCATGCAGGGCTGGTCGCCGAACAAGCCGTCGTTGTCCCAGTCGGCAAACATGCAGCATGCCAGCATACTGCCCATCTCGCCAAAAGAAACTGTAATTTCCTCACCTGGCATAACAGGCAATGCCTTGGCTGTTGTCATATTGAAATAGACTGACTCGTTGCCATCTCCGACATGGAATGCGCCTTCTGCTCCCTTGTCTCCCTTGAACGCAATGCACGAAAAAGTTGCGGGGAAGCCATTCGCAACTGCGTCAACCGGGAACGAAAGACTGTATGGCACACTTGCGCTGCGGGGGCGCGGGTCGTCATCAAGCAGCAGGTTGTCAATGCAGGCGACATAGCTGCCATGCGATGCGGGGTTGCGCTCGGTATCTGGCGCAATGACAAGGCTGTGCATCATGGCCTTGTCATTGCCCCTGAGTTCGAAAACCGCGTCGCACCATTCACCCGCTTTAACTTCATTGAGCGAACGGAGTACAACCTGTACCGTTTCTGAATCCTGGGCAACACGGTCAGAACGCTTGCCAAGCACGACGAGGGCGGCATCGCCAGCGTGCGGTTTGAGAATCATGACATGCAAGTAACGAGGCTGTGCGGTGAAAGCAACAGGGGTATCCAAGTCTACACGAGCACCGTATATATGGCTTCCATACTGCGAGCGATGGAAAGCCAGCACAGTAGCCGAAGGGTTGGCCTCATCTGCACGTAGATTAGGAGCAAGCATCGCTTGCCCTTCGAGCTTGCCCGTCCTGAAAGGTGATTCCTCCCAGACATCGTAGGTCGACACTTCATATTGGACATCGTCCTCGAACGTGATTTGTATGCCTTGCGCGTTGGCTGCAGCTGCGAATGAGAATATGGCCGCCGCAATATGGATAATATGTTTCATCTGCATTCCTCCTAATTAATAAACTGAAACTGTGTGCAACAATGGGCATGTGTGGCAGTCGGTGATATTGATGCGGACGTACCGCGCCTCTACGCCTTGGCCGTAGCTGCTCGTGTCATCGTCCTTGGCCATGATACGCTTGTAGCCTACAGTCGTCCCGGCTGCAAACGGTTGCCATTCTGACTTGTCGATGCTTGTCTCGATATTGAACGCCCGTATGCGCTGCCCAAGCTTGATGTACTCCTGAAGGACTACATAATGAATCAACCGCTCTTCACCCAAGTCAATGGTCAACCATGCCGATGTCGCGCCGTCATCTGTTGCCCAATATGTTTCGCTATCGCCATCGGTCACGTTTGAAGGCGAGAAATTGCCTGGTTGACGTGACGTGCCGGCCTCGGCAACTTTCCCCGCCGCAATGTCGTTGCCCAACCTTTCAGCAATGAGCTTGCCCAAACCCTCCAGGCTGCCTACTAATTCCTCAGGCAACCTGCCTTTGTCGTCGGGAGCACAATTCATGATTAGCGTAGCATTGCGCCCCACGCTTTCGAGATATATCCTGAATAGCTGTTCAGGAGTTTTGGCAACCTCGTCCTTAGTCCAAAACCATTTTGACGTGGTGCGCACGTCAACTTCAGAAGGTATGAACAGCAAACCGTCCTCTATGCCAGTATTGCTCTGCATTTCGGCATACACCTCCTTCGATTCGAAGTTCGACCAGCATGTCCTGCCCGAATATCCGTCCTCGTTGCCGCACCAGCGGAACTCACGCCCCCACACCATGCAATTAGGCTGCAGCTTGTGGATTGAATCGGCCACGTTGTTCCAATCGTAATATATCCTCTTGTCTATCGAACGACTTGAGATTGTGTCTCCACCGTAATATCCATTCCCGCCATTAGCCCCGTCAAACCATATCTCAAACAAATCGCCATAGTTTGTGCAAAGCTCGGAGACCTGCTTCATAAGCACATCAGTGACATACACATCAGTAGCATAGTGCGGTGAGCTGGCATCCCACGGCGAGACATATACCCCGAACTTCATCCCCCGCTTGCGGCACGCCTGCGAAAAAAGCTGCGGAATATCAACGTCAGGGCTTACTCCAGCACCATTCAATACGCTGAAATCGGTGCTTGCCGTGGGCCAAAGGCAAAAGCCGTCATGGTGCTTGCAGATGACTACCGCACCACGCATCCCCGCCGCATGCATAGCTTCAACCCACTGGTCGCAATCGGGAATGGATTCGGGCGCATATTCCTTTGGATTAGCCTTGCGGTCATTTCCCCACTCTGACCCTACGAAGGTATTAGGGCCATAATGGGAGAAACCGTAGAACTCCGTTTCAAACCACTCCATCTGCCGTTGAGTGGGAACAGGAAAAACTGGCGAGGGGATGTTGCCAGGATTAGGCAACGCCTGCTCCGTGAACAACGATTGCGCCGCAGTACCGCAAAAGGAGAAAACTGCAAACGAAGCGGATGCAAGCAAGAAACGGACGCGCTCGGATAGTGAACCTTTCATTCCAGTAGACTTTTGATAGCAAAGATAGCACCATTGGAAAACAAAGCAAGCGCAAAATTGGGCTTTGCGCTTGGGTGGACACCTTTAGTGGAAAATAATCAAAAAATTATTTGTTTGTTTATTTGTTTATTTTGTTTGTTTTTTTTTTTACAAGGCGAGACGACATGTAGATGCTTGTCTAAAAACAGGTATAGCAGTATTAACAAAAGTGGATGTGGAGGGTAGTATGTGTATATAAAGGAATATCCAGTAAATACGTATAATAAAGCATAATTTGTCTAACTAAACTAAACCAGTTTTACGAGAGAATTTTCAAGGATGAGAATCCATCCGAAGTTTTAACCAACCAAAAACAATTGTTATGAAAAAAATTTATGGACTATTCCTGTGCCTGTCGTTCTTGGCGGGCGCAGCCATGGGTCAGAGCCAGAAGACCAAGGCCGGAGCGGATCAGGCCGTCTTCGGAAAGAAGGCCGAGCAGGTTTCCGCCCATGAGACATCAGGGAATGTGGAAGCTATTGGGAAGACTGTGAAGCCACAAATCCAGGATTTTATGGACAAGCAGAGCGGAAAGCGGCCGGACGTGCTGAAGTTCACTGACGCGAGGACACGGGCAGCTAAGGCCAGTGATCCTATCTCACCTCCGTTTGTTTGCAATTTTGCTTCGCAATCGGAAATGGATTACTGGACGGT
>CAZWPW010000040.1:0-12054 GCA_964635525.1 uncultured Bacteroidaceae bacterium | reverse complement strand
GAAACGGTAAAGGGTGTTTCAATCTGGGAGAAACGGCAACCCGTGGCCGTGACGCTTGGCACTGCATACGACCAATGGTGCCTCTCGCGCCTTGCGGCTATCATAGGCAATGACGAAGAGGCGATCCACTACGGCAAATGCGCGCTGAACTACCGCAATTTGTTCAACCCGGCAACGGGTTTCTTCCATCCGAAGGACAAGGACGGCAATTTCATCGCCGGCATCGACTACCGCTACAGCGGCGGCCTCGGGGCAAGGGATTACTATGACGAAAACAACGGTTGGATTTACCGTTGGGACGTGCAGCACAACATAGCCGACCTCGTGGCGCTCAACGGCGGCAACGAGAGGTTTTGCGCCGCACTCGACTCGTTGTTCAACGTGCCTTTAGGCATGTCGAAATGGAACTTCTACTCGTTCCTCCCCGACCATACGGGCAACGTTGGCATGTTCTCGATGGCTAATGAGCCAAGCTTGCACATCCCCTACCTATACAACTACGCCGGAAAGCCCTACATGACGCAAAAGCGGGTGAGGACTTTGCTCAAACAATGGTTCAGGGACGACCTGATGGGTTTGCCTGGCGATGAGGACGGGGGCGGCATGTCGGCCTTCGTGGTGTTTTCGGCCATGGGTTTCTACCCTGTCACGCCCGGCCTGGCGGCATACAACATAGGCAGCCCGGTGTTTGAAAAGGTAGAGGTGAACATGTCAAACGGCAATACCTTCGAGATAATCGCCAAGAACTACAGCCCGCAGAACAAATACATCCAAAGCGCGACGCTCAACGGGGTCGAATGGAACAAGCCGTGGTTCACGCATGACGACATAAAAGACGGCGGCAAACTGGTGGTAGTAATGGGTGCCAAGCCGAACAAGAGCTGGGGACTTGAGAGTGCCCCGCCGTCAGGTATAGAGGAAGGCAAATGACCGGGCAAGGCGGCAAAGCGGCACGATACTTCATGTACCTGTCATACGATGGGTCGGAATACCACGGCTGGCAGATCCAGCCCAACGGGATGACAGTGCAACAACGTATCAACGAGGCAGTTTCAACTATCCTGCGCTCGGAGATAGAAGTCACCGGCGCGGGAAGGACGGACGCGAATGTCCACGCGTCAATGATGGTGGCGCATTTCGATGCCGACTTAGGTGAATTGGGCTGCCAAACCCTGACCGACAAACTGAACCGTTTCCTGCCCCCTGATATAGCAGTCAACAAGATTGTTCCCGTCAAGGACGGAGCACATGCGCGCTTCGATGCCACGTCACGCACCTACAAGTACTACATCACTAATCGCAAATCGCCTTTCACGGCGCGTTACCGCTGGCAAGTCGGCAGAAAACTCGACGCAGACATGATGAACGAGGCCGCCCGAGCGCTTCTTGATTACGAGGACTTCACAAGTTTCAGCCGCCTGCACACCGACGTGAAGACAAACATCTGCAAGATCATGTCAGCGCGTTGGGAGGTTGGCGATGACGGCGACCTTGTCTTCACGATCACGTCCGACCGTTTCCTGCGCAACATGGTCAGGGCGATAGTCGGGACAATGCACGATGTCGGTTGCGGGCGGCTGGGCATAGACGGTTTCCGCCGCGTCATCGAACAACGCGACAGGTGCAAAGCCGGCAGCTCTGCCCCGGGCAATGCCTTGTTCCTTACGGATATAACATATCCTGAGTCGATATTCATTTGATGCACGGTGCGGCAGGACGGCCACATCCAAGCATGGAGATTCAGCCTGCGAGCAGCTTGACGGCTCTCTTGGCAACGAGCGTTTGGATTATTCCGCGTATGAAAAGGTAGACGAGGAACGACATCCACAAGGCATGGTTGCGCCAAAGCGGGAAGAACAAACCATAGCACGAAAAGAATGCAACCGTAGCCACCACCATGGCAAGCAGCATGTGCCGCGTGGCCGTCGCTCCGATATACACGCCATCCCAAATGAAGGCTTGGAATCCGGCCAAAGGAATCAACAAAACCCACGGGAAATAATCCATTGAGAACTCGATGAGATTGGCATCTGAAGTAAGCAGGGCAATGAAAGACTTGCCGGCAAACAAATAAACCAAGGTGAATGCCGCTACAATGGCAAACGACCAGCGGAAAAGTCGTGCCACGGTGCGGCGCAAAGCAATGGAGTCGCAAGCGCCTATGAATTTGCCTGCCAGTGCCTCGGCAGCATACGCCAGTCCGTCCATTATGTACGAGAAAAACGTGAAGAACTGCATCAGCAGGGCGTTCGCGGCAACGGTCATCTCGCCTTGCGCTGCTCCGGCAGAGGTGAAAAACAGTGTCACGGCGACGAGGCACAACGTCCTGATGAATATGTCTTTGTTCAAGTCAATGAACCTCAGCATAGGTTTGGCATCAAACAAGCGGGCGAACGCCGGCAAACGGCGCATCTTGCCGTAGAAGATAAGCCATGAGGCAAACGACAGGCACAAAGCTAACCACTGCGCAAGCATTGTCCCGAGCGCAATGCCCTCTATGCCCATTCCGAAGGTAAGCACGAAAGCAAGGCTCAGGGCTATGTTGGCCACGTTCTGCAATATCGATACCGCCATCGGGATGCGGGAATTCTGCATGCCTATGAACCATCCGGTGAAACAGTACTGCAACAT
The DNA here is from genome assembly GCA_964635525.1 of uncultured Bacteroidaceae bacterium. Classification (GTDB taxonomy): domain Bacteria; phylum Bacteroidota; class Bacteroidia; order Bacteroidales; family Bacteroidaceae; genus Avibacteroides. Next base: position 9,423 of record CAZWPW010000040.1, on the reverse strand, counting down.
GACGGCGGGCGCGCCCCAAATGCAAATCGACAGGTAAGCCCGCGACAAGGCTTCAACGCGGGGTTCGGTGTCTATAATGAATGAAAACGCCACGTCAAAAAGCAGCGGATGGGCAGCCAGCAAGAAGATTGACAGGACTAACCCAATGAACAACGAGCGCGCCATGACCTCGACGGCGGCGGCTTCATCCTTACGCCCGTATGCTTGGGAAGTCAAGCCTCCGGTGCCCATGCGCAGGAAGCCAAACACCCAATAGAGGACATTGAACAACGTCGCGCCTACCGAAACGGCAGCAACGAGCGACGCATCGCCGACATGCCCGGCAATGGCAATATCGCACAATCCAAGCAAGGGCACTGTAACGTTTGTCACTACCGAGGGAAGGGCAATGGCAAGTATCTGCCTGTCAATGATATCAATCTTCATTCATCAAATAAACAGAATTGCACGGATGTCAGGGAAAGCAAACGCAAAGGCGCACCACAATGAATGGCACGCCTCGGTTGCATGAAATGTAATGCTCTATGTTGCGTCAACCCAAGTACGAGTGCTTCTTTACAAAGTCTACTATCTCATCGACATACCCGAAGGCCATGCACACGACGGTGTCGGCAGCTCCATAGTATACCGCCACACGCTGCCCGTCGCTCAGGGCGGCGCAGGGGAAGACAACGTTCGGCACGTCGCCTTGCAGCTCGTATTGTGCTGCCGGCGCAAGCAGGTAGTCACGCGTGCGGTAAAGCAGCTTATCGGGATTGTCCTTGTCCATGATTGCCGCACCCATGGAGTAACGGAATCCGTTGCACGTGGTAATGACCCCGTGGTAGAACATCAGCCAGCCTTCATTAGTTAGGAACGGCACAGACCCTGCCCCTATCTTGGTGCATTGCCAAGCGCTTTCCTCGAACGGCGTGGTTTTCATCACGCAACGGTGTTCGCCCCAGTATTTCATGTCGGGGCTGTAGCTAATATATATGTTCCCGAAAGGCGTATGCCCATTGTCGCTCGGGCGGCTCAGCATGGCATATCTGCCGTTGAACTTGCAGGGGAAAAGCACTCCGTTGCGGTTGAAAGGCAGGAAGGCGTTTTCGCACTGGAAGAACTCTTTGAAGTCAAACGTGTAGGCCATGCCTATTGTCGGGCCGTGGTATCCGTTGCACCAAGTAATCCAATAGCGGTCGTCTATCCATGTGACGCGGGGGTCATACTTGTAATCGGAATCTATCATCTGGGTATTGCCCGGTTTGAACTTGATTGGCTCGTGCTGGATGTCCCAATTTATCCCGTCCTTGCTGAAGCCCGCAAAGATGTTCATTTGGACGGCCTTGTTGTCGCAACGGAAAACGCCGGCGAAACCATCGCCGAACGGAACTACTGCACTGTTGAAAATGCTGTTCGCAACAGGAATCTGGTAACGCCCGATGACGGGGTTCTTCGAATAGCGCCACAGGGGATCTGTACAGCCTGCGGGACGTTCTTCCCAAGGGATATTAATCTTCTCTGACATGGTTTTATGCTTTGGTTATAACTTTTATTTCATTGAATGGACTTTCAATCGCTCTTGCCGGGCAGCAGCTCGCCGTTGCTGCCGTATTTGAACGGCACGAAATATGTAATCAGGAATGCCGGTATCGTCGCGATAAGGACAAATATGAAGAACGGCTCATACTTGCCCGCATTCTCAAACAGGTTGGCAAGTTCCTCGCACACCCATCCGCTCATCATGCCGGGGAGCATGACACCGACGTTCATGATGCTTGAGGCAAAGGCGTAATGCGCCATCTGGTGCTTGCCCGGGGCAACTTGCTGCATCATGAATAGCGTCAAGCCCACGAAACCGAACCCGTAGGTGAAATACTCGAACATGATGCCTGAACAGATTAGCGCCCGGTTGGCAGGCTGGAATATCGCAAACAATGAATACACGGCAAAGGGGACATTGAATATGCAACACAACTTGAACAAGGTGTTCTTCAATCCCTTGGCTGCAACGTAATAACCAGCCAGCAACGAGCCTAAGACAAAAGCGCCCGCACCGAACGTGCCGTAGAACAAGCCTATTTCTTCAACCGACAAGCCCAATCCGCCCTCCTCGACGCCCGCCTTGAGGAAGAGCGGGACTATCTTCATCACAAAACCCTCCGCAAAACGGTAGAGAATGATGAAAAAGATATAGTAAACAATGTGTTTCTTCTTGAAAAAAGCCAACAGGACGTTGCCAAGCTCTCTTAGGACCTCCCGACCCGTCCTTTCCTGGGGCTTTGCCGACCCGTCAGATCTTCCCGGAGGCAATATGAATATATGGTATATGGCCAGTGCCACCAGAACCGCGCCAAGGATGAGCAAAACCACCATCCATGACTTCTGGTTGGCGGCGAAAAGCACATCTGCAGGGCTGTCATCACCCGCGCCGAAATGCTTCATCAGCAAACCGGCAACGTACACTAACCCGCCCGTGACAACAACCTTTGCTATGTTGTAGAAACATCCTTGCCAACCGATGTACTTGGCCTGGCCTGCCGGCGAAAGCTCTGCCATGTAAACCCCGTCGCAAGCTATGTCGTGCGTCGCGCCGCTGAAGGCGACAATCGCAAGCAAGGCTATCGTGACGCTGAAGAAATCGGGCAAGCCCAATGCAAAAGCCGTCACGCCGAACAGCACGCCTGAAACCAGCTGCGTGGCGACGACGAAATTCTTCTTCGTCCTAAACAACTCAAGGAAAGGGCTCCACAAAAACTTCAAGCTCCATGGAAGAATAAGCAACGAAGTCCAGAACGTTATTTTAACGGCATCGACCCCAAGCCCGTCATACATAAGCACCGCCACCATGTTCATGAAAACAAACGGCAGCCCCATGGCGAAATAGGCTGTCGGCACCCAAGCTACAGGGCTCACCTTGCGTGTGGTTGTTAATTTATCCATCCTTGAAAATTGCATGACAACTATCTTGCCGCGCCAAGCGGCAAGCCACGCAAAAGTAAGACATTTCTTTCATTCATGTTTGGACATAGCAACATTTTAACAGCAACAAGGCACAAAGGAATCCGATGGCACAAAAGGTTACGCTGCCAAGGTCAATTTGGCAATTAATAAAATGTTTGTTTTATCTTTATTTATTAATTTTGCCGGCAATAGTGGATGCAAGCACCTTGCACGGGAAACAACGCGGTAACAAACACATACCAAACGTGGGAAAAACAAAATACATTTTCGTCACCGGAGGGGTGGCATCATCATTAGGAAAAGGAATAATTTCCTCGTCGATAGGGAAACTTCTCCAAGCAAGAGGATACAAAGTCACAATCCAGAAATTCGACCCATACATAAACATCGACCCCGGAACGCTCAACCCATACGAGCACGGCGAATGCTACGTCACCGCCGACGGGCATGAGGCCGACCTCGACCTCGGGCATTACGAGCGCTTCCTCGGCATCGAAACCACCAAGGCGAACAACGTCACCACGGGAAGAATCTACAAAAGCGTCATAGACAAGGAACGCAGGGGCGACTTCCTCGGCAAAACAATACAAGTTATCCCGCACATCACCGATGAAATTAAACACAACATAATGCTGCTCGGAACGAAGTACAACTACGACTTCGTCATAACCGAGATAGGCGGGACAGTGGGCGACATAGAATCGCTGCCATACATTGAAAGCATAAGGCAAATGAAATGGGAACTTGGCCGCGATGCCGTGTGCGTGCATCTGACCTACGTGCCATTCTTGGCGGCAGCAAAAGAGCTAAAGACCAAACCGACGCAACACTCAGTCAAAGAATTGCAGTCGCTCGGCATACAGCCCGACATACTCGTGCTAAGGACTGAACACCACTTGAACGACAGCCTCCGCCAAAAAGTCGCGCTATTCTGCAACGTCGAGAAAAGCGCAGTGGTGCAATCTATCGACGTGCCGACAATATACGAAGTGCCGTTGAGGATGCAGGAACAAGGCCTCGACGAAACAATACTGAAAAAAACCGGGCTGCCAATAGGCGAAGTGCCGCCTATGCTGCCTTGGAAAAACTTCCTCGAAAGAAGGGCAAAAGCAACACAGATAGTCAATATCGCGCTCGTTGGCAAATACGTCGAATTGCAAGACGCATACAAGTCGATACTCGAAGCACTGTCGCAATCGGCAACGTACAATGACCGGAAACTGAAAATCACATACATCCAATCAGAAACAGTTACCCGGGAAAACATAGCCGGCAAACTCGAAGGAGTAGACGGTGTAATAATCTGCCCGGGATTCGGGCAAAGAGGCATCGAAGGAAAGTTCATTGCCGCGCAATACACGAGGACAAACAACATACCAACCTTCGGAATCTGCCTCGGAATGCAATGCATGGCAATAGAATTCGCAAGGAACGTGCTGGGGTATGACAGGGCCAACTCGGTGGAAATGGATGAAAAGACGCCGCACAACGTCATAGACCTCATGGAAGAACAAAAATCAATCACCGACATGGGAGGCACAATGAGGCTCGGAGCATACGAATGCCTCGTCAAGAAAGGCTCAAAAGCATACGACGCATACAAGAGCGAACATATACGTGAACGACACCGCCACAGGTACGAATTCAACAACAAATACCGCGAAGAATTCGAAAGCAAAGGGATGCTCTGCACCGGGATAAACCCCGAATCAGACCTGGTAGAAATAATAGAACTGCCCGCACACAAATGGTACATCGGAGTGCAGTTCCACCCAGAATACAGCAGCACGGTACTGAACCCACACCCGCTGTTCCTGAGCTTCATAAAATCATCCATCACAAAATAAGCCATTAAGACATGGACAAGAACACTATCACAGGTTTCATCCTCATAGCGCTCGTGCTGATAGCTTTCAGCTACTTCAGCCGCCCATCGCAAGAAGAAATAGAGCAATACCAGCAATACACAGACTCAATCGCCAAGCTGCAGCAACAAATCGAAGAAAGCAAGCAAGCTGAAGCAAAAGCAGCACAGATGGCAGCAACCGACACGAATGCCTTCTTCGGCATAGCGGCAAACGGCGAGGAAAAAATCTTCAGGCTCTCGAACGAACTGCTTGACATAGACATCACATCAAAAGGAGGGGCAATATGCCAAGCCGTGCTTAAAAAATACAACGACCAGCAAGGCAACCCGCTCACACTATTCGGGGAAGGCGACGCAGCCATCAACTTCAAACTCCACGGCAATGGCACTGACTACAACACCGCAAACTACCACTTCGAAGCCGTAAACCGCACCGACACGACAATCACAATGCGCCTGAAGGCAGATAGCGAAAGCTTTATAGACTTCAACTACACCCTCAAAAGCGGAAGCTACCTCCTGGGATTCAGCATAGTGCCGCACAACATGGAGCATATACTGGCACCCGAACACAGGAATATCGACGTGAGTTGGACACAGGACATACGACAGCAAGAAAGAAGCGCCACATTCGAGAACACAAGGACAGAACTCATCTACCGGACAATGAACGGAAAGGTCGACAACCTGTCGACAGGAAGCAACGACAATGAAGACCTCGACACTCCGGCGCAATGGATAGGGTACAAGAACCAGTTCTTCTCAACGGCCTGGATATGCGACAACGGCTTCTCAAACGTATCGCTCGAATCAACAATGCTCGACACGAGCAAAGGCTACCTTAAACGCTTCGCCACAAATGCCAAAATCGATTTCAACTCAAGCAACGAAAACGGGGCAAGCATGCTGCTCTACATCGGGCCGAACCACTTCAGGACACTCAAGAACATCGACACGACACTCGGCACCAACTACGACCTGAAAAGGCTCGTAAATCTCGGTTGGGTGCTATTCAGGTGGGTGAACCTGATTTTCACCATACCTCTGTTCGACTGGCTAACGAGCTACGGGATGAGCATGGGGCTGATTCTGTTGATAATGACCGTAATAGTCAAAATTGTAATCTTCCCCTTCCAGTACAAGTCATTCATGTCGTCGGCTAAACTCAAGGCACTGCGGCCAGAAATCGAAGAGATAAACAAGAAATACCCCAAGCAGGAAGATGCCATGAAAAAACAACAAGAGACAATGGCTCTCTACTCCCGCTACGGGGTCAGCCCGATGGGAGGATGCCTGCCCATGCTGCTGCAGATGCCGGTGCTATTCGCACTGTTCCTCTTCGTACCATCGGCAATAGAACTCAGGCAACAGAGTTTTCTCTGGGCCGATGATCTATCGTCATACGATGCCCTGCTCAGCTGGGGAGTGCACATCCCTCTGATAGGAAACCACATAAGCCTGTTCTGCCTGCTCATGTGCCTGACAACGCTTGCAAACACATATTACATGCAAAAGCAACAGCCCATGCAGCAGGAAGGCATGGCATTCATGAAATGGTTCATGTACCTCATGCCGCTCATGTTCATCTTCATACTCAACGACTACCCGTCGGGACTGAACTATTACTACTTCCTGTCGACAATATTCAGCATCGTTATCATGCTGCTGCTCGACAAAACGCTCGACAAGGCCAAGCTCAGGGCAAAACTGGAAGAGAACCTGAAAAAACCACGAAAGAATTCAGGGTTCATGGAACGCCTTGAGAATATGCAAAAGGAGCAGGAAAGACGCATGCAAGAACAACAGAACAGGAGGCGGAGGTAAAACGCCATCCATGACCGCTCCGCCGTATTGGACAGGTTGCGCAGCACCCTCCCCGGAGAGCGGCGGAAAGCCGGTTGGCTCAAGGCGGCGAGTTGACAAAAAGATATACAACCCAAGGGCGGCTTGGGTTGTATGTTTTTCGCCTTTGGGTTGTATGTTTTCCCTCCTTGGGTAGTATGTTTCCGCAGACTGGTCCTTTTTAACTTTTGTTAGGTTTTAAGTTAAGCATTTCCCCGGTTTTGTTTTACAGATTGCCAGGATAATTGCCATCTTACCGTCATTATGCCAAACATGATTTTCGGCTTGGCAGTTTGTGAATCAAAATTGGTTATCTTTGCATCTATGCGGGGCAACACACGTTTCATAGCGGGGAGGATTCTGGGGTCGTTCGGCCACAGCCCGAAGGAGATTTCGTCATTAGCGGTGAGGATTTCGGTTTTCGGCGTTGCCCTGGGTCTTGCCGTCATCCTGCTTTCATTCTCTATCATACTGGGTTTCAAGAAAGAAGTGAAGCGCAAGATACACGGTTTCACTTCCGACATAGTGATTAGCAGCCTCGACTATGCCACCTCGTATGCCTCCAAACCGCTTTCTGATACCGACGCATTGCTCTCCGCGCTCGGTGAAATAGAGTGCATCAAGCACGCCCAAGCCTACTCTACAGTGCCTGGGATGATCAAGACAGATTCGGATTTCGAAGGCGTCATCCTCAAAGGCTTAGGCGAGGGCTACGACACGTCGTTCCTCGAATCGGCTCTGGTAGAGGGTGATTTGCCCCGTTTCAGCGACGGCGAGAGCGGCGACAACGGGATAATCGTTTCCAGTTCTTTCGCAGCTAAGCTCTCGTTGCGCACCGGCGACGAGATCCATGCCCACTTCTTCGTCAACTCATTGAAAACCCGAAAACTGAAGGTTACCGGCATCTACCAGACCAACATAAACGAGCATGACGGATTGTTCGTCATCACATCAAAAGAGCTTGTAGACAGGATCAACGGCTGGCAGGCGAGCCAAGCCTCGGGCATAGAGATAATCCTACGAGACGTGGCGGACATCGATGAAGCCATTGACAGCATCAGCATGGCACTGCGCCCGATAGAAGTTGCCGGCAGCCTGGCGATAGAAACACCAGAGGACATTTACCCTGACATCTTTTCGTGGCTCGACGTGCTTGACACTAACGTTGCAGTTATACTTGTACTTATGACAGGCTTGTCGCTTTTCTCAGTCATCTCTGGCCTGCTGATTATCATCCTCGAGAAAGTCAACGCCATCGGCATGCTCAAGGCCTTGGGCGCTGGCGACAAGTTCGTAAAACGCGTGTTTGCAAGCATTTCGGCCATGATAATTGGCAAGGGGCTTTTGTGGGGCAACATTGCGGGCATGGGGTTGTACACTGTGCAGCGCGTCTTTGAGCCTTTCAAGCTTGACCCAGCCATCTACTATGCCGACCATGTCCCGGTGCACATCACGGTGTGGCATGTCATTGCCATCAATTTGCTGGTCATTGCGGTCGCCATCGTTGCCACCGTAGTGCCTTCGGTAATGATTTCGAAGGTCAACCCCTCGAGAACCATCAAGTTCGATTAGGGCGCAAACATGCGGCAAGACGGACACAGTCTTCTGCCAAAGGGCTGAAAGGCAGTTTCCATTTTAACTATACACAATGATTTAGATGCATGAAATAGCATTAAACAAGCTCAAAATATTAAAAATCGATTAATTTAAGTTAACCAAAAGAGCATCAAATAGATAAGTTTTTATATTTGCTATATGAAAAGGATTCGAATCTGGACGCTAAGCATAATCATCATCCTCTCATTCGCCATCTTGATTTTTTTTCAATTCCAATACATTGACAAGATGGTGAAAATGAGGAATGAGCAATTCGATGAATCCGTCAATAGAAGCCTCAACCAAGTATCGCACAGCTTGGAGTATGACGAGACGCTTAGCTACCTTGAGGAGGAGCTATACAAGTCGGCTAACCAAGGCGGCAATGAGATGCATCCCGGCCTGCTACAACAGCATTACAAGTTCTATTCTAAGAGCAAGGACTTCCATTCGTCGTTTGAGATAAGAACCATCACCATGCAGCCCTCACAAACGCCTAAGATTATCATAGCCAATGACAATGCCAACAAGAACAAGTCAATAAAGAAGACGACCGAGACGTTGCAGGAAGCATTGAAGAACAAATTCGTGTACCAGCGCTCACTCCTTGACGAGGTTGCCCTGAACATCCTTTACCAGGCGAGCGAAGTCCCGATTGAAAAGCGCATCAATGTCAAGCAGCTCGACTACTACATCAAGAAAGAGCTCACTAACAACGGCATAGAGTTGAAATACCACTATTCGATCGTTGACAACAACGGCAGCCAGATTTACCAATGCTCGGACTTTGACGGCAAGGGGCTTGAGAAGAAATACCAGCAACACCTTTTCCAGAACGACATCCAGAACAACAACGGGCTGCTGGTGCTTCACTTTCCCAACCGCGACGAATACATTTACAACTCCATCAAGTTCATGATTCCGTCGGTTATTTTCACTTTGATACTGCTTATCACTTTCATTGTGGTGATATACAGCATCACGATGCAAAAGAAACTTTCGGAGATGAAAAATGACTTCATAAACAACATGACGCACGAGTTCAAGACTCCTATATCGACGATTTCGCTTGCCTCGCAGATGCTCAACGACCAGACCTTGTCAAAGTCGCCGGCAATGTTCAAGCACATCTCCACGGTCATCAACGACGAGACGAAACGCTTGCGTTTCCTCGT
>CAZWPW010000039.1:0-12161 GCA_964635525.1 uncultured Bacteroidaceae bacterium | reverse complement strand
GCGCAATTTAAAGTACTTTTGCGGTGTACTAATAAACTACTACACATCTTTGTGTTTTGCGACGCTCCCGTGCTTTTTCCGGCTCCGGCGGCCTTTTCTCGGACCGGGTTGCACCCCGTGGCGTGCCGAGCGGCGTGTTTCGTTCTGTTTTGTAGTAAAAATATTTTGATTTGCATTAAAATTGTATATTTGCAAGTATAAAGTGTTTAACAAAAAATGAGACATAGTATGAAAAAACTGTTTACCTGCGCTTTTGCCATGTTCATGGCATTGTTCCAAATGGTTGCCGTGGCGCAGCAGCTGCCCCCTGTCCCCGTTGACCCGGCCGTGCGCATCGGCGTGTTAGACAACGGGCTTACGTATTATATCCGTCACAACGATTTCAACGAGGGACTTGCCGATTTCTACATAGCACAGAAAGTTGGTTCGATTCTGGAAGAGGACGACCAGCGCGGCTTGGCACATTTTCTCGAGCACATGTGCTTCAACGGCACTGACAATTTCAAGGGCAACGACCTGATTTCTTACCTTGAGACCATCGGAGTCAAGTTCGGCGCGAACCTGAACGCATATACTTCAATCGACGAAACGGTGTACAACATCTGCAACGTGCCTGTTTCGCGCTCGACGGTGGTTGACACGTGCCTTCTCATACTGCGCGACTGGGCCGACGGCCTGACGCTGGACCCAGAGGAAATAGACAAGGAGCGCGGGGTGATACATGAAGAGTGGCGCTTGTCCATGGGCGCGATGATGCGCATGTACGAGAGTGCATTCCCCGAAATATTCCCCGGCAGCAAGTATGCCTACCGTCTTCCGATTGGGACAATGGAGGTTGTCGACAACTTCCCCTACCAGGCGTTGCGTGATTACTACGAGAAGTGGTACAGGCCTGACCTTCAAGGCATAATCGTCGTCGGCGACATTGACGTGGATGCTGTCGAGGCGAAGATAATAGAGCTTTTCTCGGGCATCGAGATGCCCGCAGAGGTTGCCGAAAGGGAGTATTTCCCCGTGCCTGACAACATTGAAACAATCGTCACGGTGCAGAAGGACAAGGAGCAGATCAACTATCAGATCGAGTTGTACCGCAAGCATGACGTCGTTCCCGTTGAGGAGCGTTCGACAATAGGCTACCTGCTTTACGTTTACATGCTTGACATGGCCACTGACATGCTCAACGCCCGTTTCAACGAGTTGCTCATGAAGCCCGGCGTGCCCTTCATGGCTGCCATGTCATGGGATGACGAATTCATCCTCGCCAAGACAAAGGGCGCTTTCACCGCTTTAGCTGTCTGCGATGCCGAGGGCGTTGACTCGTCGCTTGCCGTTGTCGTGCGCGAGACAGAGCGCGTGCGCCGCTACGGTTTCACGGCTGCGGAGTACGACAGGGCGCGGAACGAGTACCTCAGCAAGTTTGAGAAAACCTACAACAACCGCGACAAGCAGAAAAACAGCTTCTACACGTGGCAATACGTACGCCACTTCATCGACAACATACCTATCCCAAGCACTGAGGACGAGTACGAACTCATGTCTCAGACAGTGCGAATGATACCCGTTGATGCAATCAACAGCATTATTCCAGAGCTGATTACTGAATCGAACATCGTTGCTGCGGTGTATTGCCCAGACAAGGAAGGCATGCCGGTTCCCACGAAAGAGGAGGTAATGCAAATCATAGAAGCTACTATGGCAGAGGATATTGAGCCTTACGTTGACGACACGCCCACCGATCCATTGATGTCTGAGGACCAGATTCCCGCAGGCGGCTCGATCGTGTCGGTTGAGGACGGCGTGTTTGATTCGAAGGTCCTGACGCTGTCGAACGGCATCAAAGTCATCGTCAAAGATACTGATTTCAAGGCAGATGATATATTATTCTCTGCTACAAGCTGGGGAGGGGAGACCTTGGTTGCCGACGAGGATTTGCTCGATGCGAGCCTCATGACTACCGCCATCGAACTCGGCGGCCTTGCACAGTTCAGCGCCATTGATTTGCAGAAGGTTCTTTCGGGCAAGCAGGCGAGCATGAAGCCGGAATTGGGCAACATAAGCGAAACGTTGTCGGGACATTCAACGACGAAAGACTTTGAGACGATGCTCCAGCTGCTCTATTTGTCGTTTTACGAGCCGCGCCGCGATGATGAGGCGGTGCAAACGCAGCTCAACCTCCTCAAGTCGTCACTGCTCAACCGTGACGTGAACCCGCATATTGCTTTCTCCGATTCGTTGAGCGCGATGCTCTACGACGGCCACCCGCGTTTTGTTCCGAGCCTGAAGGCCGAGACGGTTGACAAGATCAGCTATGACAACATCATTGAGCTCTACAAGCAGCGTTTTGCCGACCCGGGCGATTTTACCTATTTCCTTGTGGGCAACCTTGACGGAGAAAATGTCAACGACTTGATAGCTAAATACATCGGCGGTTTGCAAACGGCTGGCGTGAGCGAACAGTACGACGCTGACAAGTATTTGCATGAGCATCCGGGCAAGATTGAAAAGACCTTTGCGCGCAAGATGGAGATACCACAGACCACGGTCATAGAACTCTACATCGGCGACCTTGAATATACGCAGAAGACGGATATGGCGGTCGACATCATAGGCCAGCTGTTGAGAATGCGATACACTGAAACCATCAGGGAAGAGATGGGCGGAACGTATTCGGTGTTCGTGCAAGGGCAGATGAGTGACTTGCCCACGGGAAGGTTCATGATGCAGATATACTTCTCGACCGACCCAGACAAGGCCGACATGACGGTCAAGGCAGTCAGGGACGAGATAGACAAGCTGATTGCAGAGGGTCCTGATGCAGAAGACTTCGCCAAGGTCAAGGAGTACATGGCCAAGAAGCACTCCGAGAACATCAAGGAGAACAGCTATTGGCTCAGGATACTCAAGACGAGCGTCATGCGTGGGCGCGACGAGCATACCGGCTACCTTGAAACGCTTGAGAGCATTGACAGCGACTTCATAGTAGAGGTGGCATCTGAAATATTCGCCGAGAGCAACAAGAAACAACTGATCATGGCCGGCGAGTGAACGTAAAAAATAATTATCTTCGCAACTGGCAAGCCATGCGGCTTGCCAGTTGTTTTAAGATTACCACGTATGATAGCTTTTGACTTGATACGGCACAGGTATTTGGAATACAAGAGGAATCCTCAGTTCTATACCAACACTTTCGCCAAGGTGTCGATGTACATTGCCGGCATTTTACTTTCGGGTTACATGCTGCTGGTCGGTATCATTCTCCCTAACATGTTTGAAGAGGTTTATCCGGCTTTTGAGCCTTACCATATCCTTGGCAAGTGGATTTTCCTCATCCTTGCCATTGACGTGTTGTTGAGGTTCACCCACCAGAAGTCCCCGTCTTCGAACTTGAAGCCCTATTACTTGTTGCCTGTTGGCAGGTTGCAAATCCTCAATTTGCTGCTGCTTGGCAGCGTTGCCTCATTGTACAACGCTTCTTGGCTTCTGTTCATAGTCCCGTTCGCGTCGATTGCTATCGTTCCGTTTTATGGAACGGCGGGTGCATTGGGGTATGTGCTGGCCTTGTCTGCGCTGTTCTTGGTCAACAATTTGTTGTACATACTTTTCCGTTTGCTGATGAACATGAAGTTTTACAGCATATTGTTGCCGGTGGTTTTCTACGGCGGTATCATTGCCCTGCTGTTCGTCAATGACGGCAGAGCTCTTGAGAGCCTTTTATTTGGCTTTGGCGACTTGATGGCAACCTCGCCTTGGCTATGCCTTGCCGGGTTCTTGTTGGTGCTGGCGTTGCTATGGTGGCTTGCCTGCGTGGTCATGCTGAGGACTTCGCACGCAGAGCTATCGTCGTCGTCAGCCAAGGCCGAGCGCCGTTCCAGAGTCACTGACTATTCGTTTTTAGAGCGTTTCGGCAATGCCGGCGAGTACATGAAGCTTGAGGTCAAGAAGATTATCCGCAACAAAAATTGCCGCATCCAGTTCTTCCTAGGGTGTGCGGCTATCCTCATATTTGTCATATTGCTGTTCATAGGTGCCTATTCGTCTACTTACATGCAATCGTTCGTGATGGTTTACATCTTTTCCATCCTCGGTATCATGCAGCTATCAATGGCCATGAGCTATGAGGGCAACTATGTCGACTGCCTGTTAGTCCGTGAGGTTTCCATCTTGACTTTGCTAAAGGCCAAGTACTATATTCAATGCTTGTTGGCCTTATTGCCAATCCTTTTCGTGATACCGCTCATAGTCGAAGGCCAGCAAACGCTGTGGGGATGCTTGGCTTTGTACCTTTTCACGTGCGGTGTCATTTTCCCGTTGATATTCCAGCTTGCTGTCTATACCAAGACAACATCGTCGCTTAACGAAACAATGAACATGAAAAGCAGCAACACGACTGGCATAGCCACCGTCATAACTTTTGTCGCATTGTTCGTCCCGACGTTGTTGCTGACCATATTGTCGTCGCTTCTCGAGCCAGTGGTGGTGTATGCCACGGTCGGCAGCCTCGGCGCTTTGGGCATTTTGACATCGGGTTATTGGATAGGCAACATATACTCAAGGTTTAACAAGCGCAAACATGTTAATTTGGAAGGCTTCAGGGCTACCAGGTAATTTATTTGTTTTATGGTTGAGATAACAGGATTGACGAAAAGTTTCTCAGGGACTAAGGTTCTTGACATTGACAAGTTAACGATAAACGATGGCGATTTTGTCGGGCTGGTAGGCAACAACGGGGCAGGAAAGACGACGTTGTTCAGGCTCATGTTCGATTTGCTGAAGGCCGACACGGGCAGCGTTGAAATCGACGGGCAGCCAACTGCGCAGGGCGAGAGCTGGAAGCGCGATGTCGGAGTGTTCATTGATGAGTCGTTTCTGATACCGTACCTCTCTCCAGAGGAATATTTCTATTTCATAGGAAAGACCTACGGCATGGGCAAGGCCGATGTCGACGCGAGGTTGGAGTCGTTTGCGCAATTAATGAACGGGGAGATATTGGGAATGAAGAAGTTCATCAGGGAGATGTCGATGGGCAACAAGCAGAAGATAGGCATCATGGCCGCCATGCTGCATTCGCCCCGTCTTTTGGTGCTTGACGAGCCTTTCAATTTCCTCGACCCCTCATCGCAAATTTGCATAAAGGAGATGTTGAGCGAATACAATTCATCGTCAGCCGCCACGGTAGTGATTTCGAGCCATAACCTGAATTACACCGTTGACGTTTGCACGAGGCTGCTTCTGCTTGAAAAAGGAGTCATAATAAAAGACCTCGATTCGTCGAAGGTTGATGCCCGCACGCAATTGCAAGACTATTTTGACGTAGCAAATAAAGAGTATGAACAGTAAGGTCGCATTGTTTCTGTTGCCGTCGTTGTTGGCATCGTTGCTCTTCACCTCGTGCCGGACGGCTTACACCTCGACTGACTTCAAAGAATTGGCTAAGGCCAGCATCAGGCTTGGCATGGACATAGGCTATGACGACAACAAGAAGCTCTACATCGAGGCATCGAAATGGATAGGCACTCCCTACCGCTACGGGGGCGCATCAAGGTACGGCGTCGATTGCTCTGGCTTTACGCAGGCTATCTATTCAGAGGTCTACGGAAAGGATTTGTCGCGGACGGCTGACAGGCAGCTCAAGAATGATTGCCGCCGTGTGAAGAAGAGGAATTTGCAGGAGGGCGACCTTGTTTTCTTCAAAGATTCCAGGAAGTCGAAAGATGCATCGCATGTGGGGATATATTTGAAGGACAACAAGTTCATTCATGCTAGCACATCGCGGGGCGTTATCGTTAGCGACTTGAGCGAGTCGTTCTATGACAAGACGTGGTTGGCGGGCGGCAGGGCAAAATGACACACCTTCTGGCATAACAGTTTAAAGCTGCCGCGCAAGAAGCCAAGAGTTCCCTGCTGCCGTTTTTCATTCAATGCGGCCAACCATGGAAAAAACGAAAACCCTGCATTTGAACAGATAGCATGTTTAATGCAAAATTAACCAATAATGCTGCGCGGCGGCAGTCGTAATAGTAATTTGTCTGGCAATTCTTTCATTGTATGGAAAGATAGATTACATTTGTATCTGATTAGTTGAATAGTAATGCAAAAGAATGCCACAATCATCGATGTAGAGGATATTCTTAGGGAAAAAGCCCCCGACAAATACAAATATGTCCCCCGCTTTTTGATTTCATACTTTAAAAAGATAATCCACCAGGACGAGATCAATTACTTCCTGAATGACTATGCAAAGGACAAGTGCGGCGTTGATTTCCTCGATTACACGTTGAGTTTCCTTGAAATGGAATTGTTGGTAGAGGGCAGGGAGAACCTCCCTGACAGCGGTTTGAACACATTTGTTTCAAACCACCCTTTGGGAGGGCTTGATGGCGTAGCGATAGGTTCGGTGCTTGGGCATAAATATGATGGGAAGATCAAATATCTCGTCAACGACTTACTGATGAACTTGCCGGGACTTGCGCCCTTGTGTATCCCCGTGAACAAGACCGGCGCGCAGTCAAGGAACTTCCCGAAAATGGTCGAGGCAGGCTTCGCCTCCGACCAGCAACTGATAATGTTTCCCGCCGGCCTCTGCTCCCGCAAGATAAAAGGGGTGATAACCGATTTGGAATGGAAGAAAACATTCCTCGTCAAGAGCGTGCAGACCAAACGCAACATCGTGCCAATTCATTTCGAGGGGAGGAATTCAAACTTTTTTTACAACTTGGACAGGATGCGAAACTTCTTAGGAATCAAATTCAATATCGCGATGCTTTACCTTGCAGACGAGCTGTTCAAGAACAGGGGAAAGACATTCAAGATGACCATAGGTGAACCAATACCATACACTACCTTTGATAACAGCCGTAGCGTGCATGACTGGTGCAATTATGTCAGGGAAATAGTCTACGGCCTTTAAACAAGTTGATTATGGAAGATATTACCAGACCTGTCAATGTTGATTTGTTGAAATCAGAGCTTACTGAGGACAAGAGGCTCAGGTTTACAAATAAAAGCAACAACGAGATATATGTCCTTACTAGCCACGATTCGCCAAACGTGATGGAAGAAATAGGCCGTTTGCGCGAGGAAGCCTTCCGAGCGGCAGGAGGGGGGACAGGCAAGAGTTTGGACATTGACGAGTTCGACACCATGCCCAACCCCTGCAAGCAGTTGATAGTTTGGGATTCAGAAAGGGAAAAGATCATCGGGGGCTACAGGTACATACTCGGAACAGATGTGGAGTTCGGCAGCAATGGACAGCCTATAATAGCGACATCGCACCTGTTCAGCTTCTCGCGCAATTTCATTGAAAACTATTTGCCGCAAACGATAGAATTAGGACGTTCATTCGTTTCATTGGAATACCAGTCGACAAGGATGGGAGTGAAAAGCGTCTTTGCATTGGATAATTTATGGGACGGACTGGGAGCATTGACCGTGATCATGCCAAACGTCAAATACTTCTTCGGCAAAGTGACAATGTACCCCAATTACCATAAGTTTGGAAGGGACATGATATTGTATTTCTTGAAAAAACATTTTGCCGACACCGAAAACCTCATAACCCCGATCAGGCCATTGGAAATAGAGACCGACGAGAAAATGCTTGGCGCTTTGTTCAACGGGAACTCTTTCAAGGACGATTATAAAGTGCTAAACACTGAAATACGCAAGTTAGGGTATAACATCCCCCCATTGCTCAATTCATACATGAGCCTCTCGCCGACGATGAAAATGTTCGGGACAGCTATCAATTACGGCTTCGGCGACGTTGAGGAAACGGGGATATTAATAGCCATAAACGAAATACTTGAGGCAAAACGTGTCAGGCACATTGAATCCTTCGTAAAGGAGAACCCTGAAGCCGTAAAGCTGACCTCTGGCGCAAACAAAGTAATAAGTTGACCTGCATGCTGCCGCGTCTATGTCTGATTGGTAATATATAATGTTGCAATTGTAACATAGTTGCAAGAAAATTCAATGCAACCGGACAACTGTAATGCCGAAAAGGTTATCTTTGAAAACAATTTTTTGTCATATAATTTAAGAAAAGTTATGGAGAATACTGTCGTAAAACCGGCTGAGGGTAAGCTTGGTATAATTTGCGTCGGGTTAGGGGCTGTTACTTCTACATTAATTGTCGGGACTTTGATGGCCAGAAAAGGGCTGGCCGAACCAATAGGCTCTCTTTCGCAGTTGGCCAAAATAAGAGTAGGAAAAGGTCATGCAAAACAATACAAGAAAATAAAGGACCTTGTCCCACTGGCATCGCTTGATGACATAGTTTTCGGTGCCTGGGACATTTTCGAGGACAACGCTTACGAGTCGGCATTGCATGCTGAGGTGTTGAAATATAAAGATATAGATCCTGTAAAAGACGAATTGGTCAAGATAAAGCCCATGAAGGCGGTCTTTGACCATAATTTTGTCAAGAGGCTTAACGGCACGTACGTAAAAGAAGGCAAGAGCCGTTGGGACCTGATGGAACAGTTAAGGGCCGACATCAGGAACTTCAAGCAAGAAAACAATTGTAGCAGGGTTGTCGTTGCCTGGGCTGCCTCGACGGAAATATACGTTCCCATGTCAGACGAACACATGTCGCTTGCAGCCTTGGAAAAGGCAATGAAGGACGACAAGAAAGAGGTTATCCCCCCAGGAATATGCTATGCATATGCTGCCATAGCCGAGGGCTGCCCTTTCATCATGGGCGCGCCAAACTTGTGCGTCGATATACCTGCCATGTGGGAGTTTGCAAAGAAAAACAATGTGCCTATTGCGGGAAAGGATTTCAAAACGGGGCAAACAATGATGAAAACAGTACTCGCCCCGGCATTGAAGACACGGATGCTCGGCTTGAGAGGATGGTTCTCGACCAATATCCTCGGAAACAGGGATGGCGAAGTGCTTGACGACCCGGACAATTTCAAGACAAAGGAGGTTTCGAAATTGTCGGTCATCGAAACAATACTTGACGGGGAAGAGTACCCCGAACTGTACAAGGACATATACCATAAGGTAAGGATTAATTATTATCCTCCCCGCAATGACGACAAGGAAGGGTGGGACAATCTTGACATCTTCGGATGGATGGGTTACCCGATGCAAATAAAAGTTGATTTCCTTTGCAAGGATTCCATACTTGCCGCCCCGCTGATGCTGGATTTGGTATTGTTTTCAGATCTGGCAAGCCGTGCCGGCATGTCAGGGATTCAAACGTGGCTGTCGTTCTACCTCAAGAGCCCGATGCACGATTTCGAGCATAAACCCGTACACGACCTTTCAGAACAATTTGCAATCCTGAAAAATAAAATCAGGGAGTTGGCAGGATACGAGGCCGACCAAGAAATAGATTGACACCAAAGCCAATAGAATCTTCACATAAACAAAGATGAAATGCCGCGCCCCGGAAGTTCGACACTTCCGGGGCGCATGGCTTTATGCCAAAGTTGGCATTTGTTGAGGATGCCTATTCCAATATTATCTCATCAGCGAATAGGAATGCCTGCTCGCCCTTTGCCCTGTGCCAAGCTGGCAGGGGTGCATTTTTCAGTACTATCCTGAAAAACCTCGCCGTTGTGGGATCGAAGTCTATTGACTCGGTTGTTATGTGCGGCAGTGTCCCGGCAGCGGTTATGGGGATTGCTTTGCTTGCAATTTCATTGAATTCCATGCCATCGTCAGATGCGTAGACAGTCAAGCCAACTCCGTTCATGATGTAGTTGGCCGGGTCGATGTTGAGGTTTATTGCTGCGTGGCTTATTTGTGTAGGTGTGCCAAGGTCGACAATCGCATCTATGTCGTTGCCTTTGAACCCTAACCAACGCCCGTCGGAGTAGAGTTGCCCTCCGTGCAGGCCGTCGACTAGCATTTGCGCCCCCTTGTTTTTGTATTGGAGGCTCGGTTGTTGCTGCAGCGATATGTCCTTGACGGTTGCTTTGTTGAAGTTGAACGTTTCCTTTACCGTCTTGACTGCCGAGTCGCCGTCAAATTGCGTGGCGGTCAGGATGCAGTCCATGTTTATCTTGATTGGCTTTGTGTAAAGTTCCGATTCAAGCGTTGGCGTTGACCCGTCTAACGTGTAGCGTATGTTGTCGTTGTTGCCGCAGGAGTATAGCGTCACCTCGTCGGTGTCGTCGGTGAAGTTAGGTGTTATCTCCATTTGTATCTTGAAGATGTGCTTTGAATAGTTTATGCCGTCGCGTTCGAAGAACTCGGTAATGCGCGGCAACCTTTTCAAGAAAGCGAAGTAGTCGCGCTTCCCGTGGTTGCACCATTGCACCTCTGACAACGCGCACATGCGCGGGAGAGCCATGTATTCGGCATGCCTGAACGTGGGTATATATTCGCTCCACAAATTGGCTTGCACTCCGATAATGTGCTTTTGTTCTTCTTGGTTGAGCTTGTCGGGGATTGGGTTCAGGTTGTAGACCTTTTCAATGGGTATGAAGCCGTTGAATGCCAAAGGCTCGCCTTCGGTGTCTTTCGTTTGGTAGTAATCGAAATACAAGTGCGAGTTTGGTGTCATGATGGCATCGTGTTTCTGTTTGACGGCGGCGTATCCTCCGTCCATTCCACGCCATGACATTACTATGGCATCGGGTCCTATTCCGCCCTCAAGTATTTCGTCCCAGCCTATTACCTTCCGCCCTTTACCAGCGAGGTACTTTTCGACTTGGTGCATGAACCAGCTTTGCAGCTTCTCCAGCGCCGTGTGTTCCCCGTCATTTTCCAACTGCAGTTCTTGCATCTTTGCTAAGCATCTAGGGCATTTTGCCCAGGATGCCTTAGGGCATTCATCGCCTCCGATGTGAATCAGCTCCGAGGGGAACAGTTCGGTGACCTCGTCAAGCACGTCATAGACGAATTGCATGACCGAATCCTTTCCTACGCACAGCACGTCATCGAACACCCCCCATTTGGTGGCAGTAGCGTAGCCCTCTCCAGTACAGCCTAAGTGAGGGTAGCTTGCCAGCGCAGCAAGCATGTGGCCGGGCATGTCGATTTCAGGTATGATGGTTATGAACCGCTCGCGTGCGTAGTTGATCACTTCCGTGATTTCTTCTTGCGTGTAGTAACCCCCATATCGTTTCCCGTCAAACTCATTGCTTTCGTTGTACCCGATGACAGTCTCGTCCCGGTGAGCACCTATTGCCGTCAGCTCTGGGTATTTCTTTATTTCTATCCTCCAGCCTTGGTCGTCAGTCAGATGCCAATGGAAACGGTTCATGTTGTGGAAGGCAAGCAAGTCGATGTAGCGTTTGACCGAGTCGGCAGTGAAGAAGTGCCTGCTCACGTCGAGGTGCATCCCCCTGTACTTGAACCGTGGAGCGTCGCTTATCTCGATGTTGTTGAACTTGATGCTCTTCGCATCTGCCGTGGCGGGCATGGCCTTGCGCAGCGTTTGCACGCCGTAGAATGTTCCGGCCGGCGTTGCCCCGTTGACTACTATCCCCTCAGGGCTTACTTTTATTGTGTAGGCCTCGTTGTTGTCGGCGCTTAGTTGCGACATGAGGACAATAGAGTTGCCTTGGCTCTCGCTCGTGGTGTCAAGACGGTAGCCGGTTGATTGCATGATGTAGCCAGATAGGAAGTTGGCTATGCGTTCAACGTCTGGATTGTTCTTCGGGTAAACGATTTTTGTGCTTTTGGTCAGGGTGAAACCCTCCCCCTCGATTTTTGTTATTTGGTTGGGCAGGGGGATTACGTTGAAGTCGGCAACGGCTTTTTTCCCGCCGCAGCCAACCAAGGCAGCGGCAACTGCAAAGGCAAAGAGTTTGGAACTTGCATTCATATCTTTCAGAGGTTTGAGATTATTCTTTTCAATTCCTTTATTGTTTCCACGTCGGTGACTTGCGTGGCATAGTCGTCAGTAGTTGCCGCGCCCATGCTTGCAGCCACGTTCCTGTATTTCATCTTGCTTGCAACAGTTTTCTTTGCAGAAGAGTGAAGCTCGGTTGTTCCTGTCGACAAGGCTATCTTTCTTATGTTGCTGGCATTGACCCCGCATCCGGGCATGATGATAATCCTTCCTTTGGCCAGGCTGTTCAATTCCTTGATCATGCCTATGCCTAATTCCGCATTAGGTTGTTGCCCTGAGGTGAGTATGCGGTCAAAGCCCAAGGCAATGATTTCTTCCACTTTCTTTTGTGATGGGGAATAAATAGCCTTGG
>CAZWPW010000038.1:0-12202 GCA_964635525.1 uncultured Bacteroidaceae bacterium | reverse complement strand
CTGTCTTTCAGCCGTATCTTGCCCCCGTCAATCAAAGCATTCGCATCCGCTTGCGGAGCAACTGCCTGACCAACCAATTGCTTGCTTCCGAAATTCAAGTAGAAAATGCGATACGCCCCGGTTTAACTTTCCCGCCTTGCGGCATGCGTTTTCGGCGCATCCGCCTTGCCTGCGTTGTCGGCAGATATCACGAGGAGTTTGTCGCCTCCGTACAGTTCCACTTGCCCGTCGGGGACTATGATTTCTTTGTCACGCTTGATGAACATCACCAGTTTTCCTTTCGGCAGGTTCATGTCCTTGAGCTTGTTCCCGTTTTTGAGCATGTCTTTGGTAAGTATCACCTCCGTCAGTGTAGAGCCCAATTCCTCAGGCAGTTCCACTCCGAAGTCGTTCCCTTTCTTCTCTTCGGGGGTGTCTAAGCCGAGCAACCGGGCTACGGTGGAGATAGTCGTCCCTTGTATGAGCAGCGAAACGAGTGTTATGAAAAACACTATGTTGAAGATATAGCCCGACCCATCGACGTTGGCAATGACCGGGTATGTTGCGAAGATGATTGGAACGGCACCCCTAAGCCCCACCCATGAGGCGAAGAGCTTGGACTTGTTGCCCATGTTCTTGAAAGGCAGGAGGCAGAGGAAGACGCTGGCCGGGCGCGCTACTACAATCATGAAGATGCCGATGAGCGTGGCAACGCCTGCCACCGACAACATTTCATGCGGGTTGACAAGCAGTCCGAGCGTTATGAAAAGTATGATTTGGAAGAGCCACGTGAGTCCTTCCATGAAGGTTGACGTCTCTTTCTTGTATGCCGTCTTCGAGTTGCCCACGATTATCCCCGTCAGGTAAACGGCCAAGTAGCCGTTGCCATTGAGCAAGTCAGTTATGGTAAAGGTGAACATGATTATGCTGAGCAACAGTATAGGGTAGAGCGAGGGGTTAGGTATGTTTATCTTTCTCAAGACATAAACGGCAGCCTTGCCCATTGCGAATCCTATCGCCATGCCGAAGATGAACTGCAAGGCTATGTCCTTTGCTATTTGCCCGGCGCTAAGCTCTCCCGTCTGTATGACTTGGATGAGGACGATAGTGAGCATGTATGCCATGGGGTCGTTGCTTCCGCTTTCGAGTTCGAGCAAGGGGCGCAGGTTGTGCTTGAGTCCCATTTTCTGCGAACGCAGCAAGTTGAACACCGATGCCGAGTCGGTTGACGACATCGTGGCGGCAAGGAGTATGGAGGTGGCGAGCGACATCTCGAACGAGTGCGACCAGCCCGACAAGAGGTAGATGAAATAGCCCGTTATGAACGTCGTCAACACCACAGCCGCCGTCGACAGGACAAGTCCCTGGGTGGCGACAGGCTTGATTTCGGAGAACTTGGTGTCCATGCCTCCCGTGAAGAGTATGATGCTCAAGGCAATCATTCCAATGAACTGCGCCTCATGTGCGTTGTTGAACTGAAGCCCTATCCCGTCGCTGCCGAAAAGCATCCCGACCAGCAAGAAAAGGAGCAATGTTGGTATCCCGAATTTGTAGCCCGTTTTGCTTATCATGATGCTCACGAAAATCAGCACCGAGCCTACGAGCAATATGTTTTCCGCTGAAAAGAACATGATCCTCCGATATTTATCTGATTATATTCGCAAAGTTACTTCAATTTTATTTCTGTTGCAAAGGCCCGCAACGCTGCCCGGGGTTAATAATTGTGCATTTGTTGTCACATCTTGGAAACAAAGAGTTAATTTTGCAGGAAAAACATAACGCAATGGGAGGACAATTCAAAAGGACGACAGTCACATCGGCGCTGCCATACGCCAACGGCCCGGTGCATATCGGGCATCTGGCGGGGGTTTATGTTCCGGCCGACATCTACACGCGGTATTTGAGGGCTAAACACGAGGACGTGCTATTTATCGGAGGCTCCGACGAGCACGGCGTGCCGATAACGATAAGGGCGAAGTCGGAAGGCGTCACACCGCAAGACATCGTCGACCGTTACCACAAGCTAATCAAAGATTCGTTCGAAGAGTTCGGGATATCGTTCGACATATATTCAAGGACAACATCGGAGGTGCATAGGCAAACAGCCTCCGACTTCTTCAAGACACTATACGACAAAGGAGAGTTCATAGAACAGGTCAGCGAACAATACTATGACGAAGAGGCCGGGCAATTCCTTGCCGACCGCTACATCGTGGGAGAATGCCCGCATTGCCACAATGCAAACGCATACGGTGACCAATGCGAAGCGTGCGGGACTTCGCTAAGTCCTACCGAACTGATTAGCCCGCGCTCGCAAATAAGCGGCTCGAAGCCGGTGCTAAGGAAAACGAAACACTGGTACCTTCCACTCGACAAACACGAAGCATGGCTGCGGGAGTGGATACTCGAAAACCACAAGGAATGGAGGCCAAACGTCTACGGGCAATGCAAAAGCTGGTTGGACTTGGGACTGAAACCGCGCGCCGTCAGCCGTGACCTTGACTGGGGAATACCGCTGCCCATAGAAGGGACGAAAGGCAAGGTGCTCTACGTGTGGTTCGATGCGCCAATAGGATACATATCAAACACCAAGGAACTGCTGCCCGAGACTTGGGAAAAATGGTGGAAAGACAAAGACACGCGCATCGTAAACTTCATCGGAAAGGACAACATCGTCTTCCATTGCATCGTCTTCCCGGCAATGCTGAAAGCCGAAGGGTCATACGTCTTGTCCGACAACGTGCCGGCAAATGAATTCCTGAACCTCGAAGGCGACAAGATTTCAACCTCGAGGAATTGGGCAGTATGGCTGCATGAATACCTGGCGGACTTTCCGGGAAAGCAGGACGGGCGACGGTATGCCCTGGCGGCAAATGCGCCCGAAACCAAAGACAATGACTTTACGTGGAAAGATTTCCAAGCACGCAACAACAATGAACTCGTAGCGGTGTACGGCAATTTCGTCAACCGGGCATTGATGCTCACCGCAAAGCATTTTGATGGGAAAGTGCCGCCACTCAACGAACTGCAAGAAATAGACAAGCCGGTCATCGAAGAACTTGCAAAGGCCAAAGGCAATGTCGAGAAACTGCTTGACGCATTCAAATTCCGTGACGCGCAAAAAGAAGCAATGGCATTGGCACGCACTGGAAACAAATACCTTGCCGATACCGAACCATGGAAATTGGCGAAAACCGACATGGACAGGGTGGCAACAATCCTCAACCTCAGCTTGCAACTCGTAGCAAGCCTGTCGATAGTCTTCGAACCGTTCCTGCCATTCAGCTCGGCAAAGCTGAGGAAAATGATCAACCTCGCCAACAATGACTGGGCAAGCATAGGCAATACCAGCCTGCTGCCGTCAGGACACCAGCTCGGCAAAACGGAACTGCTGTTCGAGAAAATAGACGACGACAAAATCAACTACCAAGTGCAAAAGCTCAAGGCAACAAAAAATGCCAACGAAGAAAATGCCAGCAAAACAACGCCAATAAAGCAGGAAGTCGATTTCGATACATTCACGGCAATAGACTTACGCGTCGGGACAGTGCTCGAATGCGAAAAAGTGAAAGGCGCCGACAAACTGCTGCAACTCAAAATAGACGACGGCATAGCAACACGCACCATAGTATCAGGCATAGCAGAACACTGCAAGCCGGAGGAACTCACCGGGAAGCAAGTATGCTTCATAGCCAACCTCAAACCACGGAAGCTCAGAGGAATACTCAGCGAAGGAATGATACTGAGCGCCGAAAACAATGACGGTACGCTATCGGTCATAACGCCAATGAAAAAGGTCAAACCCGGCAGCGAGGTGAAATGACATGTTCGAAATAAACCGCTACAAGCTAAGCAACGGGCTAAGGGTAGTACACACGCAAATCCCGAACATGCGAACGGCTGCCGTCAACATTCTCTACGGCGTTGGAGCAAAGCATGAAGAAGAAGACAAAACCGGACTTGCGCATCTGCTTGAACACCTCATGTTCACCGGCTCGGCAAACTGCAGCGACTACAGCACAGCAGTGCAAAAGGCCGCCGGCGAATGCAACGCATGGACAAACAATGACGTGACGAACTACTACCTGACTGTCCCGGCATCAAACATCGAAACTGCATTCCGCCTCGAGGCCGACAGGATGACAAACCTTAACCTCGCGCAAGAAAGCATAAACACGCAAAAAGATGTCGTCTGCGAAGAGTTCAAGCAAAGGGTATGCAACGTGCCGTATGGCGACGTGGCACACATCCTACGCCCGTTATGCTATGAACGCCACCACTACAAATGGCCAACCATAGGCAAGGACTTGGATTCAATCAGAAAACTTACCGGCGACGACGTAAGGGCATTCTACCATAAACACTACACGCCCGGCAACGCAATACTCTCGGTCGTAGGAAACCTCACGTTCGACAAAGTTGCCGGCATGGCAGAGAAACACTTCGGGCAAATCGAAGGCAACGACATAGCACCAAGCAGCCAAGCCGTAGCCGAAGAAAGGCAACAACATCTGAAACACACCGAAGTAGAAAGGAATGTGCCTGTCGACATGATTTTCATGGCATTCCATATGTGCGAAAGGGCGAATAGCGACTTCTATGCGTTCGATATCATATCTGACATATTGTCAAACGGAGAGTCAAGCCGGATGGCATGCAACCTCGTCAAGAAAGGCAAGATATTCTCATCAATAAACGCATACGTTGAAGGAAACATTGACCCGGGACTATTCCACATAGATGCGAAAATCAACCAAGGAATAAGCTTCGAGACCGCAGAGGCAAAAATATGGGAAGAAATAAACAATCTGACACTCACCCAGATAAGCAGCAAGGAACTCGACAAAGTCAAAAACAAGTTCGAAAGCAACCTCCGCCTCTCGCTAATGAACAACCTGAACCTCGCCTATAACTTGGCATTCAACGAGATGCTGGGCGATGCCGGCAGGGTGAACAATGAAATCAGCCTCTATAGGAACACCACGATAGACACCATAGAAACGGCCATAACCCGCACCCTCGTGCCGGGCAACGCAAACATCTTACGATACAAATCGCAAACAGCATAGATGGATGCCACAATCGAATACAAGGCTCCCGGCAAACAAACAACAATAGAGTTGCCGCCATCAAAAAGCATTTCGAATCGCCTGGCAATAATTTATGCTCTCGCAGGAGCAACCGGAAACCTCGAAACATTGAAAGGGACATGCGATGACATTGACCTGATTGCCAGTGCGCTGGCAAACGGCACGCAACAAGCATGCGACGCAGGTGATTCAGGCACCGCCATGCGCTTCCTCTTGTCGTACCTCACCTTCACAAACCGCAAAGTCACGCTCAAAGGAAGCCAAAGGCTCTCGCAACGACCTGTAAGCCAGCTGGTAGAAGCATTGCAAGGCATGGGAGCAAAATTGAGATACGCCGGGGAAAAAGGCCGCCTGCCTATCGCCATCGAACAAGGAACAACAGCGCAAGGTGCAGAAATCAACCTGAGCAAAGGCATAGAAAGCTCGCAAATCGTCTCGTCGCTGATGCTAATAGCTCCAATGATGGAAAAAGGAATGCAGATAATCCTCCCGCAAAAGGCAACGTCACGCCCATACATCGACATGACTGGGGCTGTGATGCGGGATTTTGGAGCAGATGTGAAAACAACCGGACAAACGATTACAATCGCCCATTCGCCATACCGAATCCCAAAACAATATGGCATTGAACCCGACTGGAGCGCGGCTGCATTCTGGTTCGAACTCGCAGCGATAGAAAAAAACGCAGCTATAGCCTTGCCCGGACTAAAGGAAGAAAGCATCCAAGGCGACAGCAGGGCAGCCGGATTGTTCAAAAGCGCAGGTGTAGAAGCAACATGGCACAACGGCACATGCCTGCTGCACAACAACGCAAGACCGGAAAAGCATGTCGCAATGGCGTTAAACGATACCCCGGATCTCGTGCTACCATTCGCGGTGGCATGCCTTGCAAACGGTACGCAATTCGAACTCAGCGGAATAAAACATCTCAAAGACAAAGAGTCCGACAGGATAGAAGCTCTGCTGTCAGGAGCAGCCGCACTGGGGTTCAAACTCAAATGGAACGAACGTTGCAGCGTGCTGGCATGGGACGGCGAAAGGGTAGACACCAGCACGCCACCAAGTATCGATGCACGCAGTGACCACCGCGTCGCAATGGCATTCACCATAGCTGCGGCAAAGTTCAACAGGCTGGAAATAAAAGGTATCGACTGCGTAAAAAAATCATATCCGCAGTTCCTGAGCCACATCAGGGAGGCAGGGTTCGCTATAAAAGAAATTTGCAACACGCCGCGCCAAGGAAAATGACCAACAGCAGGGCAGGGGACTCGTAACATCAGGAATAAGACTTATATTTGCATGGCATAACGGTTTGCAAATGAAACCACGAAGAAGAATAACCAAATTCCAAGCCGTATGCTTCACTCTGCTGTGGGGCATACTGTTTTTCATCGTCATCACAACGGCTGAAAAAATTGACGGGCCAGTAATTCTGTCGCTCATAATTTCGGCGGCATTGGTTTTCATCCCAATCAGCAAAGCGTTCAAGGACAACCGGTAATAATATCTAATCATCAAATAATCACATGGAAATGAAAAAAATAATGCTTCTGGGCTCGGGCGAGTTAGGCAAGGAGTTCGTAATTGCTGCCAAGCGCCTCGGGCAAACAGTCGTGGCCTGCGACGCGTACGCCAATGCTCCAGCCATGCAAGTGGCCGACGAAAGCGAGGTGGTGAATATGCTTGATGCTGCCGCCCTCCGCAAAGCCGTCGAAAAGCACAAACCTGACCTGATAGTGCCTGAAATAGAAGCCATAAGGACAGAGTGCCTCTATGACTTCGAAAAAGCGGGGATAAAGGTTGTGCCAAGCGCCAAGGCCGTGAACTATACCATGAACAGGAAGTCAATAAGGGATCTTGCGGCGAAAGAGCTCGGAATCAAGACTGCCGACTACCGCTATGCCAAATCGTTTGACGAGCTTGCAGAAGCTGCCGAGGCAATAGGTTTTCCTTGCATAGTCAAACCACTCATGTCGTCATCGGGCAAAGGACAGTCGATGGCCAAAGAGCCCGGCGACCTGCAACACGCTTGGGAATATGCCTGCCAAGGAAGCCGTGGCGACATAAAGGAGGTGATTGTAGAGGAGTTCATCGACTTCGACAGCGAGATAACCTTGCTCACAGTCACGCAGGACAACGGCGAAACACTCTTCTGCAGCCCCATAGGGCATGTGCAGAAAGGGGGAGATTACCGCGAGAGCTTCCAGCCCGCATGCGTCAATGAGGGTGACCTCGAGGAAGCCAAAGCGATGGCCAAACTCGTGACCTCGGCACTTGGCGGCTCAGGGATATGGGGCGTGGAGTTCTTTCTGACGAGAGACAAGGGCGTGTATTTCTCAGAACTTTCGCCTCGTCCGCACGACACGGGCATGGTGACCATGTCGGGAACACAAAACCTCAATGAGTTCGAGCTGCATTGCCGCGCCGTGCTGGGCCTGCCCATACCTGAAATAACTTGCGAGAAGATGGGGGCGAGCGCCGTCATACTATCTCCAATGGCCAACGGCGGCTGGCCGCGCTACGAAGGCATTGACAAGGTTTGCAGCTCGAAAGGTACCGACATTAGAATCTTCGGCAAGCAAGCCACGCGCATCAACCGGCGCTTGGGGGTTGTGCTGTGCAACGCTCCTTTAGGTTCTTGCATGGATGAGCTAAGGGACAAGGCAAAAGCCCTCGCTGGAGAAGTCAAGGTATATTGAGGTGCAATGACGTATGACATAAAGCAGATTGCAAGAATAATCGCCTCCGGTTCATGCCTGCCCCGGCAGGCGGTCATAGGGCGGCTGTTGACTGACAGCCGCTCGTTGTCGTTTCCTGACGACACGTTGTTCTTCGCTATAAAGACCCCAAAAGGCGACGGCAGCGACTATATTTCCAGTTTGCACAAGAACGGAGTGCGCAGCTTCGTCGTCAACGACGATCCGCGCAACAAGGAACTGCCCCGCAAATATCCCAATTCGAATTTCATCTTTGTCCGCAACTCGTTAGAGGGGCTGCAAAGTCTGGCGCGCCATGCACGGGAAGAGTTCCATGGGCCGGTGGTAGCCATTACCGGGAGCAACGGTAAAACAGTGGTCAAGGAATGGCTATGCCAGCTGCTTAACGGCGTTTATTCCGTCACACGCTCGCCGAAGAGCTACAACTCGCAAATCGGAGTACCGCTGTCGTTGTGGCTGATTGACGAAAGCACCGAAATGGGAATCTTCGAGGCGGGCATATCACAACCCGGCGAGATGGCAAGTCTGCGGGAAATGATAAAGCCGACGATAGGGATTTTAACCAATATCGGAGAGGCGCACCAAGAGAATTTCACCTCGGAAAAAGAAAAATGCCTCGAAAAACTCGAATTGTTCAAGCAATGCCAAGCATTGGTGTACAATGCCGACGACGAGCTGGTTGCCGGATGCATCGGCGAATACCTCAAAGGCATTGAACACATAGCATGGTCGAGGCGAAACGAAGATTGCAAGCTGTTCGTTAAAAGCATAACAAAAAAAGAAACAGAAACGGAGATAGAGTACCTCTGGAACAATGAGACCGGGGGAAGCTATGTCCTGCCTTTCACCGACGACGCATCGATAGAAAACTCATTCACCTGCATGGCATTGTGCCTCCACCTTGGGATGGACAAGGAATCGCTGCGCAGCAAAATAGGGCGGCTGGAGGCCGTGGAGATGCGTCTCGAGGTAATTGAAGGCAACAACAACTGCATCATAATCAACGACAGCTACAATTCCGACCTCTCGTCATTGTCGATAGCGTTGAATTTCCTCGAAAGGAGGGGAAGGGGAGGGAAAAGGAAAAAGACCTTGATACTGTCGGACCTGCTGGAAAACGAAAGCGACAGTAAGTCATTGTACAAGAGCGTGGCCGGAATCATCACGGACAAAAAATTAGACAATATCATCTGCATCGGAACAGGTACGAGGGAGTTGAAGCAATACCTCGACGGCAAAACAATGTTCTATGATTCGACGCCGGAGTTCATGGCATCTGCTGAAATAGAACGACGTGACGAAATCATACTCGTCAAAGGGGCGAGGCGTTTCCATTTCGAGGAAATTGCCGAAAGGCTGCAGCAAAAAATCCACAAGACGGTAATGGAAGTCAACCTTAACTCGATGATTGCCAACCTGAACCATTACAGGATGAAACTCAAGCCTGGCACCAAAGTAGTCTGCATGGTCAAGGCGGCAGCATACGGCAACGGAGCAATGGAAATAGCCAGGACGCTGCAAGACCAAAATGTCGACTATCTCGCCGTGGCGGTGGCCGACGAAGGGGTGGAACTCAGGAACGCCGGCATAACAACCCCGATAATGGTCATGGACCCCGACCCATCGTCATTCAACACCTTGTTCAGGCATAACCTCGAACCGGAAATATATGATTTCAGGATTCTCGACAAAATGGTTTCAGCCGCCCAGCACTCGGGGATAACAGGATATCCAGTACATGTGAAACTCGATACGGGAATGCACCGGCTGGGCTTTGAGCAAAAGGAAATGGGCAGGCTGGCAGACAAGCTAAAATCGCAATCGGCACTGCTCCCGAAGTCGGTATTCTCGCATTTCGCAGCAAGCGACGCAACTGCATTCGACGGTTTCACCGCAAGCCAAGCAGAACTTTTCAGCCAAATGGCCGATGAACTGCAAAAGCACTTCAAGCACAAGATAATCAGACACATTTGCAACACTGCTGGCATTGAACGCTTCCCGCAATACCATTTCGACATGGCAAGGATAGGGTTGGGGCTTTACGGGATAAACCCAATCGACAATTCAATAATCAACAATGTCAGCTCGCTAATGACGACAATATTGCAGATAAGGGAACTCGCGCCAGGAGAAACCGTGGGCTACGGAAGAAATGCAACCATGAAACGCCAATCAAGGATAGCCACAATACCAATAGGTTACGCCGACGGGCTGAGCAGGAAACTCGGAAACGGGAACGGGCATTGCATCGTCAATGGAGAAAAAGCACTGTACATCGGGAACATCTGCATGGATGCATGCATGATTGATGTTACCGGAATCGATTGCAACGAAGGCGACAAGGTTGAAATCTTCGGCAGCAACTTGCCAGTCACAGACATGGCGCGATGGCTCGAAACTATACCATACGAAATATTGACCCTAATATCAAACCGCGTCAAAAGGGTCTATTTCTACGAATGATGGCAACCCGCCAATATTATCTTTCGTTTATTATAATGAAGCAAACATAAGGGGAGCATCTGCTGTTGATTGCAACCCGCAGGATTCTCCATAGCATAAAATGCAATTAAACATAATACAGATTAGATTCAAATGGAGGTAAGTGTTGAAATATCGGGTATCCAGTATTGCAATAATGTGCGCAATATCCATTCACAATTTGTCCAATGCGGCTTTTATGCTGTTGTATGTTTCGTCAGTCACTGTCACTAACGGCAGCCTGAGCACATTGTTTGCCATTCCTTTGCAGCTTAATGCAGCCTTGACTCCAGCCGGATTCCCGTCTTTGAACAACAACGTGTACAAATCAAGCAATTGGTTGTGTATGCCTAACGCGTTGGCATAATTTTTGGCAATCAATGAATGCACCATGTCTGAGAATAGCTTAGGCTCGCAATTCGACACGACAGAAATCACTCCATCAGCCCCCAATGCCATCAGAGGAAAGGTCAAGAAGTCATCGCCCGAAAGCACTGCAAAGTTTTCGCTTTTGTGTTTTATGATCTCGTTGGCTTGCATTATGTTGCCCGATGCCTCTTTTATCGCGATAACGTTGCCGCATTCCTCCGAAATCCTCAATGCAGTCTCGGCTGTCATGTTGACACCTGTCCGTGACGGGACATTGTACATTATTATCCCTTTGTCGGTGTACCCGGAGATATGTTCGTAATGCCTGAAGATGCCTTCTTGCGTCGGTTTGTTGTAGTATGGAACTACCGAAAGGAACGCATCTATGCCATGCTTGCTGCACGCCTTGATTTCTTTGGCCAAGTCTCTTGTGCAATTGCTGCTGCAACCCAGAACGACGGGCACCCGGCCGTTTATCCTTTCCAGGCTGAACTCGACAATGCTGCTCCTTTCGCTTTGCGACAATACGGGCGTTTCTGCCGTCGTGCCAAGTATGCACAAAAAGTCAACGCCGTTGCTTATCTGGAAGTCTATCAAGCCGCCTAATGCCTCATAGTCAACTTCTTCGCTGGCGGTGAACGGTGTAACCAAGGCTGTTCCTATCCCCTTTATCCTGTGCAGGCTCTTATGCCCTTTCTCGTATATTTTGCAGTCGCTCATGTTTGCCGGTTTATCAGGTTCAAAAAGTCGTTTTCGTTTATTATCTTAATTCCTAATTCATTGGCACGCAATAGTTTCTTCGGGCCGATGTTTTCGCCTCCCAAGATGAATGCCGTGCCTTTCGATACTGAAGAGGCGCAAGAACCGGAGTTCTCTTCTATCATAGTTTTGTATTCTTCCCTTGAATGCAAACTGAAAGTGCCGCTGACAACTATGCTTTTCCCTTTGAGGATATCGCTTTTGTACCCGCCCGGTGCACCCCCGCCGCTCATTGCCAAGCCGCTTTCTTTCAGCCTTGAAATAATCGAACGGTTACCCTCGTCGTTGAAGAACATTATGATGCTGCTCGCGACCTTTTCCCCTACATCGTCAATGGACGATAATTCTTCCACCGTCGCGCTTGCTATCCTTTCGATCGAATGCAGGCTGTTGGCGAGCTTCTTTGCCGTCGTTTCGCCTACAAACCTGATTCCCAACGCATACAGCACACGGTGGAACGGCACGGACTTCGATTTGTTTATGCTGTCAATGACCTTTTTAGCCGATATCTCCCCGCCTCTCTTGATCGATGACAGCTGGGATTCTTCCAAATCATACAGGTCGGCAACATTCTTTACAACCCCGGCATCGTACAAAGCGTCTATTTTCTTTGGTCCTAAATCGCCGATATCCATCGCCTTGCGGCTGACGAAATGGAGTATCTTCCCTTTTATTTGCGGAGGGCATGACGATTCATTGGGGCAGAAATATGCGCTCTCGCCCTCGAACCGCACTAACTTCGAACCGCACTCGGGGCATTCTTCCGTGAAGACTACCTTTTCGCCGCGTTGGATGCCCGCCGCCGGC
>CAZWPW010000037.1:0-12269 GCA_964635525.1 uncultured Bacteroidaceae bacterium | reverse complement strand
GCCCCAGGGCAGAGCGCAAGGCGGCACGTCAAGCCGGGCTCACTTCCTCCCGAAGTCGGCCGGAATCTCCCCCCACCGCCGCGTTTCCCATTTTGCAACCGGCGCAGGGCAGCCGTTGGCGGCAAGCCACCGCTCGGCGCGGGCGACTAACTCGAAAGCCCTCGCCGTGCGTTCCGACCTCCGGAGGCTCGTCTTGCACTTCTTCTCCCTTACCCATGACATAGCCGTGCGGCTGTCGCTGTAAATAGTTACGTTCCAGCCGTTTTCTTTTACCAAGGCCAGGGCGTGGACAATGGCCAGGAACTCTCCGATGTTGTTCGTAGCCATCACCGGGCCGAAATGGAACAGCTCACGGCCCGAAGGCACATGCACGCCGCGGTACTCCATCAACCCCGGATTGCCGCTGCATGCCGCATCAACGGCTATGCTGCCGGCAACGACTTCCGGAGGCAAGGCACGCGCCGAAGCCGCCGGGCGCGCAGATGCTCCCATATACGCGCGGTAGTCGCCAGCAAGTGCCTCCAAAGCCTCCGCCTTGGTAGCGAAACCCTTGTAGACCGCTCCCTTGTACCCCTTGACTTGCAAGAGGCACTCGCTCCACGAATCGTAAACGCCGGGGCAGTGGCCGGCCCATACGGCATAGTACTTCTTCTGTCCCATCCAACGCAGTTTCAGAGCGCAAAGATAAGCATTTGTCTGCCAGGGCTGCAACCGCAGTTGCTTTCCATGCAGGGCAATCTTTCCTTGGGTTGTATGCAAAGTTCCCTTGCATACAATGAAATCTTTATTTTTACCTTAAAAACATTTATTTTTAGGGTAAAAATATGTATTTGCAAGGTAAAAACATATAATCTTACGGTAAAAACAAATAAACTTAGGGTAAAAATAAAGATGGCATACAACCCAAGGAAACTTTGCATACTACCCGGGGAAAAACTGCATCCCGCCCCGGGAAAGGTTGCCCCGCCGCCGTCCGCCTGAAGCCCCGCATGGCAGCGTGCATTGCATTGCCGCAACCGTTTTTTTGCTAATTTTGCCTTTGCCGCCGCAGGCATGCCATGCAGGTCTTCAGGCGGTGTCCCAGCGTCATGGTGAGGTTGTTTTTCATAGGTTTCCCCGGGTCGGGGAAGACGACGCTCGGGCGCGCCTTCGCAAGGGAGGCGGGCTTGGGCTTTGTGGATCTTGACTGGTTCATCGAACAGCGCTACCATACGGCCGTCGCCTCGTTGTTCGCCGAGCGCGGGGAGGCGGGTTTCAGGAAGATCGAAGGCGCGGCGTTGCGCGAAGTCGGCGAGTTCGAGGATGTCGTAATCTCTTGCGGCGGAGGCACGCCCTGCTATGCAGGCAACATGGATTACATGCTTTCGTCGGGCGTGACGGTATACCTCCGCGCCAGCGAGCAGGTTTTGTTCCGCCGGCTGAGTTCCTGGCGAGCCTCGCGTCCCTTGCTTGCCGGCAAGCAGGGCGGCGACCTGCTCTCTGCCATAAGGCAATCGCTTGCCGAGAGAGAGCCTTTTTACTCCCGCGCCCGCTACACGATAACGACAGACGGTTTGGATGGCCGTTCCGGGATAACGGCTGCCGTCGGTTTGTTGAGGTCGATGCTTCGCTCTGACGGCGTGTTGCCTTGATTATGAATGTTTTTTGCACGAGATATGAAAAAGATTGCAGCCTTGTTCCTTCTTCTCGCCCTGCCTGCGGCCTTGTCGCAGGGGCAGTCAAAGCCCGATGCCGAATGGCTTGAGAGCAAGTTTTCGATGTTCATACACTTCGGGTTGTACTCGAAGCTCGGTGGTGTTTGGGACGGCGAGCCGGTGCGTCGCGGTTACAGCGAGCAGATACAATCGTTCGCGGGCATATTCAGCGACTGGTACGCCCGCACCGCCTTGGATTTCAATCCGATTGATTGGAATCCCGATTCGGTAGCGGCCCTTGCCAAGGCCGCCGGCATGCGCTCGGTGGTCTTCACGGCCAAGCACCATGACGGTTTCTGCATGTACCATTCGAAGTATACTTCTTACAACATCGTCGATGCCACGCCTTACGGCCGTGACTTGATGAAGGAGCTTGCCGAGGCCTGCCGCCGCGCCGGGCTGCGTTTTTCGGTCTATTTCTCGTTGATTGACTGGCATTTCCCCGGTGCATATCCCATATCAAGCCACAATGCCGATCCGTTGACGCCGGAGCATTACCGCTACAACTTGCAGCAAGTCGAGGAGATTCTGACGGGCTATGGTCCCATCGCCGAGCTATGGTTCGACATGGGGTCGTTGACCCTTGAGCAGAGCAAGGGGCTTTACGAGCTTGTCACTCGCTTGCAACCCTCGTGCATGGTAAGCGGAAGGCTTGGCAACAACGTGGCCGACTTCGCGGTAATGGCCGACAACGCTTATCCGGACTATGCCATTGGCGTTCCGTGGCAGACTGCCGCGTCGATGTTTGACGAGACGTGGGGTTTCCGCTCTTGGCAGGAGCGGGGCAGCGTGGCGGAGAAAGCCCGCGAGAAGCTCCGCAGCCTCCTGAGTGTCATAAGCAGGGGAGGCAACTACCTGTTGAACATAGGCCCTGACGGCAACGGTGCGGTGGTGCCTTTCGAGCGTGACGTGCTGCTCTCCATGGGAGGATGGGTGAGCCGCCATGCCGAGGCAATATACGCGACGCACCCCAATCCGTTACCATCGCCGCCTGCGTGGGGCGATGTGGCTTGCAAGGAAGATGCGTTGTATCTGTATTTGTACGAGAAGCCGGCGGGCGGTGTCATCGTCATAAACGGCATTAACGGAAAGGTCAAGGAGGCCGCGCTATTGCCTGGCGGAGAGGAAAAGCTGCATTGCACGGCGGATGAAGGCGTTATTACCATAGTTTTGCCCGAGACTTTCGAGCTTGACCCGGTTGCGTCGGTAGTGAAAGTCGCTTTCGAGGGGTCTTTTTCCGTCGAGCCCGCCACTGTCTTGCGGGATGTGGCATTGACTCCGCAGAATGCGTCTAAGACTTTCGCTTACGCCTCGTTAGATTATTACACGGGCTACAAGAGCTTGGTTGCTTACGGTTGGAACGTTGAGAAGGAGGCTTCGCAGGTTTGCCCTAAATTGTATTTCACTGACAACGAGCTTGGCAGGCAGGTGTCGTTGTCGGTCGGTGAAACTACCGAGCTTGTTACGTTGCAGCCGTCGGAAACTACGGTTGAACATGCCGCTCCGGAGGCAGTGGAGTGGGGCAGAGCTTGGGTGCGCCGAGCCTTCGGAATCTTTGGTGCTGTTCCTTTCGAGGGGCAAGGGTTGGTTGATGACTGCCGTGAGGGGCAAGGATGGCAGGAGATTGAAGGCTATTCTCCCGGCGATTTGGTGACGAAGCCGGTTTTGCCTTTCCAAGGCGAGTTCATGCTGGTTGAGGTGACAGCCTTGCGTGAGGTCATGTTGCCGGTGAGGGTTGTTGCCGGCAATTCGGCGTACGTGCTTCTGAACGGCGAGTATGTGTCGGCCGAGTGCTATGACGACAGGCGGGAATGCAGCGAGAAGCTGCTTGTCCTTCCGCTCAAGCGCGGCCGGAACCAGATAATGCTCAAGGTTTACAACCGTTTTGCGAAAGAGGTTTCATACGGAATACAGCCTGTGGGTGAATGGAATGTCCACAGCATTGTCTGCGGTGAGTTCGACGTTGCCGCCCAAGATCCGTCCAGTGTTGTGCTTAAGGCTGCCGACAGGCATTCGGGCATGGTTCCCATGTCGTTGGAAAACATCCGGATCGAGTTGTAGGGCGGTCAGTTTCAGATGTCCATGCGCATCGGGGGCGGGTAGTTCATCATACCTCCAGAGCCTCTTTCGGGCCTGCGTCCGCCGGGTTGCCGCCCTCGGTCTTTGTGGTTTCCTCCTATGGTGTTGAACCTGTAGATGAATTGGAAGATGACGTAGCTCCCTATGACGTTAGTTTCGGTGTCAAGGGTGTAGTCGTAGCTCATTGTCCTGAAGGTGTTCTTTTGGTTTTGCAGCAGGTCGTAGGCCTTTATTCTTATTGTGGCCTGTTTTTTCTTCAAGAATATCTTCGAGAGTTGGGCGTTCCACAGCACGTAGTCGTCGTCATATCCGTCGCTGTATCCTCTGAGCCCGTTGTAGCTTGCGCTAGTCGAGAAGTACAAGTCCCACGGGAGGTTGATGTTTATGTCGGCGTTCAGGCCGTAGTTGTAGGTTGTGCGGTTGTTTGTTTCGTTGAGGTTGTTGCGTGTGATGTTTGCATCGAATACTGTTTGCAGCATGATGTCAAAGTTGTCGTGCTTGTATGTTGCAAAGACCTTGTTGCCGAGAATGGCATTGTTGGTCTTGCTTGTTGCCGATATGTCGGTGTCGCTTGTCATTGAACTGTATCCCACGCGGTGCGTGTAGTTGCTTGACAGGCTTGTTCCCAAGGTGAACTTTTTGTTTTTCAGTGGCGATGTGAACGTGAAGTTGAGGTTAGCTCCCCAGTTTCCGTTTATGTTTTCCGACCGTGTTGTCCTTGCTCCTGTCGATGTGTCGAATGTTGTCCGTTGCGTTATTCCGTTTATGGTGTTGTTTGCCGATGCCATGACCATCATGCTGCTCCCTTTGTCGGGGTTGTAGTTGACGAAGTTGATGCGTGCCATGTTCCTGAACGAGTTTTTGAGGTTCGGGTTTCCGTAGGAGATGTTCATGGGGTCGCTTATGTCCTTTATTTCTTGCAGGTCAAGTATTGATGGTGTTGTCGTGCTTCCCCGGTATGATATGTGCAGCTGCCTTGTTTTGTCCATCCTGAGTACTATGATTGCCCTTGGCTGGAAAGTCATTGATGTTTGTGATTTGTCGAGGCCTGCGTTTGTCCCCCTGTCGACCTTTGTCCTTGATTCGAGCGGCGCGAAGTCAATACCTATGTTGTAGAATAGCTTATTTATGGTACTTTGCAGCGAGAACTTCATTGTGTGCTGCGTCTTGTAGTTATATGTTTCGTTTTCAATTGTCGCGGCATTGCTTTCAGAAGAGTTGTCGTAAACCGGTTCGCGCAGCGATGACGACTTGGTTTGCCTGAATTCGTATCCGATGCTCATGTATGTGTCTTTCCATAGAGGTTCGGAGTATGCCAGTCCTATTGAGTAGCTTGCCGTCCGGCTTGTGTTGTTGGTGAGGCGGTCGATTAGCGAGGTACTGTCATTTTCGAAGAAGAATGTTTCGGAGGTTGTAATCTCGTCGTCGTTATTGTCGCTTATTTCGTAAGCCCCTTGCAGTGTGAGGTTCCGTCCGGTCTTGCCAAGTTTCCGGTTCAGAATCATGTTGCCGTTGAGCATGTAGCTTTGTCCTTTCGTCTCGGTTGTTGACGTGCTTGTGTTGATGGAGTCGAGCATCTCGTCCAACGAGGTGGAGTTGTTTGAGGAGTGTGAGTTCTTGTCTCCGTAGTTGGCGTTTTGGTTGACCATCAATGTTGTTTTATCGTCCAACTCCCATTTGAGCCTGAATGAGCCTTGCAGCGAGTTGCTGATGTTGTTGTTTATGTTGTTTTTCAGGTCGTATGTTGAGCCGCTTAGCAGGAATGTTTCTTTTGATTCTTTCCTGTCGGTGTATTGGTCCCGGCGGTTGTACGAGATGTCGGCGTGCACTTCAACATCCTTTTTGTTGAGGCTGAAGTCGGCTCCTATCGATTGCGATTTTGTTTCTCCCATGCCTCCCCTTCCTGCGGCGCTTATGTCGGCGTTGTCGACGCTGTTCCCTCCCATTGCGTTGATGTTGTTCGCCGAGCCTATCAGAGAGAGGTGCATGTCGCCTTTGAAGGTGTTGGCCATTGCGTTGGTTTCGTATTTCCCTTTTGTTCCTCCTCCTGCTGCGATGTTGCCGAACCATCCTGCCTTCATGCCTTCTTTTATGGTTACATCGAGGACGTTGACTTCCTCTCCGTCTTCAATGCCTGTTGTCCGTGTCATCTCCGATTTCCTGTCGTAGGTCTTGACATCTTTGACGACGTTTGCCGGCAAGTTCTTCAGGGCTATGTTGGGGTCGTTGGTGAAGAACTCCTTCCCGTCGACCATTATGCTTGTTATTTCCTTTCCGTTGAGCGTGATGTTTCCGTCGGAGTCGATTTCCGCCCCGGGTATTTTCTTTATCAGGTCTTCGAGCATTGCGCCTTCGTGCAGCCTGATAGCCGCTGCCGAGTATATTATTGTATCGCCTTTGACTGTTACCGGCGGCGCTTCGGCAACGACGGTTGCCTCGCCTATGATTTTGCTGTCTTGCAAGAGGGTCAGTACGCCGAGGTCGTATGTTTTTTTCGAGCCTTGCATTTGTAGGTGTTCAAACACCGTTATGCATCCTACGAACGATACCTTGACTATGTAGTTTCCGCTTTTGTTGGCTTGCAATACGAATCTTCCTGCCTTGTTTGTCGTGGTGCTTTGAACCAGAGTGCTGTCACTGGCTTGCATTAGCATCACCGTGGCGGCTTCGACGGGTTCATTGTCTTCGTTTGTTATTTTCCCGGTTGCAGTGAAATTTTGCGGCGACTGTGCCAATAACGATGCGGCAGCCATTATCAATGCAAGGGTTGCGAAAGTTTTAGTCGTTATGAGTTTTATGGATGAGGGCACAGTCTTTTTATTTACGCGAAAATACCTCCTTCAGTGTTCTTGTCGCCTTTGAGTGAAGCCTTTTCAGTTTTTTTATGTTATGTTTGTATAAAGAAAACAATTGTGTGATGCCATCCGGTGCGATAGAGTTTTTGCCAGCAACCCATTTCGCGGCATCTGTGGGCAGTTTCATTGAAGATGCCAATCCCGACAAACTGTTTGTGCTTTCCGATTCAGGCAGCCACAAGCATTGCCGTTCTTTGCTTTCGGGCGCATCTGTTTTCGATGATGCCGTTGACGTTGTCATAAGCAGCGGCGAGGGCAGCAAATCGCTCGCCTCGTTGCAGCAAGTGTGGCATGAGTTGAGCAACGGCTTGGCAACGCGGCATTCTATGTTGGTGAACCTTGGCGGAGGCATGGTTACTGACCTTGGCGGCTTCGCGGCTGCCGCTTTCAAGCGCGGAATGCGTTTTGTCAACATCCCGACTACGTTGCTTGCCGTGGTCGACGCATCGATAGGCGGGAAGACGGGCATCAACTTCAACGGCATGAAGAATGAAATAGGGGTGTTCGCCAATCCCTTGTTGACGGTCATACACCTGCCCTTTCTTGCTACTCTTCCTGAGCCTGAAATGCGTTCGGGCTTTGCCGAGATGTTGAAACACGCCTTGCTTGACTCGAATGACCATTTGGCTGCTGTCATTGACATTGACCCTGCCGCACTTGCATCAGATGCCTGCTTGCCGTTGATTCGCCGTTCAATCGGGGTCAAACAGCGCATTGTGGCCATTGACAAACGAGAGAACGGCATGCGTGCGGCGTTGAATTTCGGGCATACCGCCGGCCATGCTTTCGAGGAGCTATCCCTGTCAAGGGGAAAGCCGGTGCCACATGGCTATGCAGTGGCGTGGGGTATGGCATGCGAACTCTATTTGTCGGTCGCCTTGTCGGGTTTCCCCGTCTCCACGTTAAGACAAGTCACCTCATTGGTAAACGAGATGTTCGGGCGGATGGATTTCACCTGCGGCGATTATGAAGAAGTTTATGCCTTTATGCTGCATGACAAGAAGAATTACGAGGGGAAAATCAACTTTGTCCTGCTCGACGACGTAGGCAAGCCCCGCATTGGCTGCAACGCCGGCAAGGAACTTGTGTTTGAATCGTTCGATTTCTTGCGTGAAGGGATTTGAGGCAGTAAATTGGTATTTTTGGAGTTGTGTAAAAACAGATATAGTATGGAAAATAAAAAACAACCCGGATATGTGTATATCTTGACAAACCCAAGTTTTCGTGATGACTGGGTAAAAATAGGCAAAAGTGCACGGCCTGTGGATGTTCGTTCAAAGGAACTTGACAATACTGCAGTGCCTCTGCCTTTTGAAATATATGCTACTATTAAGACAGTGAAGTACGACGAAGTGGAGAAGCATGTGCATAAAACCATTGACCGTTTGACGGATTTGCGCATCAGGCAGAACCGTGAATTTTTCAATGTGGCCCCACAAATGGCATTGGATATTTTCCATGATATAGCCAAGATGATAGAGGACGCAATCGTCACCGTTTACGAAGAGAACAAGCCTATTGAAAATAGTGAGAAGCAAAATGAAGAGGCAACAGGAGCTGCAGCGCGGCGCGGACGTTTTAAGTTCAGCATGGTAGGCATAAAGATAGGCGAGTACATCACTTTTATCCCAACGAACACAAAGGTGAAAGTAGCAAGTGACGATTCGATTGAACACGAGGGACGCATTTACAAATTGTCGCCTTTTGTCGGAACATTCATGCCGGAAGAAAAGAGGAACGCATCGGGTGCTTATCAAGGAGCAAAATATTTTTCGTATAAAGGGCAAGTGTTGGATGATTTGCGCAAGTTGAAGGAGAAAGAAGAAACACCGTAACCAAGCAAATTGCTGGTTATCGTTTGCCGTTTGAAAAAATAACGGTACATTTGCCCCGTGTTCGGGATGTAGCTCAGTCCGGTAAGAGTGCACGTCTGGGGGGCGCGAGGTCGCTGGTTCGAATCCAGTCATCCCGACAAAAGAAAAGAGGCCATCACAAACTATCTTGCGATGGCCTCTTTATTAATTGTGTTTATCCTTTACAGCTTTGGACCGGCTGCAACCAATGCTTTGCCTGCATCGTTGCCGGTGAACTTGTCGAAGTTCTTTATGAAGCGTCCTGCCAAATCCTTGGCTTTTTCGTCCCATTGCGATGCTTGGGCATAAGTGTCACGCGGGTCGAGGATGTTAGTGTCAACTCCTGGCAACTCGGTTGGAACGAGGAAGTTGAAATAGGGGATAGTCTTTGTCGGAACCTTGTCAATCGAACCGTTGAGTATTGCATCAATTATCCCTCTGGTGTCGCGTATTGATATGCGTTTGCCTGTTCCGTTCCATCCAGTGTTTACAAGATAAGCCTTTGCACCGACGCGTTGCATCTTCTTGACAAGCTCTTCGGCGTATTTCGTCGGGTGCAAGCTCAGGAAAGCTGCGCCGAAGCATGCCGAGAATGTCGGTGTAGGTTCAGTTATCCCGCGTTCGGTTCCTGCCAGTTTAGCCGTGAAGCCCGACAAGAAGTAGTACTGTGTCTGTTCAGGATCCAGAATTGAAACCGGGGGAAGCACGCCGAAAGCGTCAGCCGAGAGGAAGATTACCTGGTGTGCATGCGGCCCTTTCGACACTGGCTTGACGATGTTGTTGATGTGGTATATCGGATACGAAACGCGTGTGTTCTCGGTAACGC
Organism: uncultured Bacteroidaceae bacterium; assembly: GCA_964635525.1. Taxonomy (GTDB): domain Bacteria; phylum Bacteroidota; class Bacteroidia; order Bacteroidales; family Bacteroidaceae; genus Avibacteroides. The sequence goes on along the minus strand of CAZWPW010000037.1, from coordinate 2,962 downwards.
TCTTGTCGGCGAAATCTATCTTGCCGTTAGCGTCGACGGTCACATTCTCAAGCAGTGCGTCACGTTTGATGGCATTGTAGATATCCGGCTCTGACTCCTTGTCAAGGTTGATGACTTTGGCATAGCATCCGCCTTCGTAGTTGAACACGCCCTCGTCGTCCCATCCATGTTCGTCATCTCCAATGAGAAGGCGTTTCGGGTCAGTTGACAATGTCGTCTTGCCTGTGCCTGACAAGCCGAAGAATATTGCCGTGTCAGTCCCTTCCATGTTAGTGTTGGCGGAGCAGTGCATTGAGGCGATGCCGCGCAATGGATTCAGGTAGTTCATGATTGAGAATATGCCTTTCTTCATCTCGCCGCCGTACCAAGTATTCAGGATTACTTGTTCATTTGTCTTGAGGTTGAACACGGTTGCGGTTTCAGAGTTAAGGCCGAGTTCCTTGTAGTTGTCAACCTTGGCCTTTGCCGCGTTGAATGATACGAAATCGGGCTCGCCGTAGTTTTCAAGCTCCTCGGCGGTAGGAATTATGAACATGTTTGTCACGAAATGGGCTTGCCATGCCACTTCCATGATGAAGCGCACTTTCAACCGTGTAGCGGGGTTGGCGCCGCAGAACGTGTCGACTACAAACAGGCGCTTGCCGCTTAATTGCTTTACCGCCTTTGCCTTCAAGTCGGCCCAAGCCTCGTCGGAACATGGCTTGTTGTCGTTTTTGTATTCATCTGAAGTCCACCAAACGGTGTCCTTGCTTGCTTCGTTGTAAACAAAGAACTTGTCCTTGGGCGACCGTCCCGTGTAGATGCCGGTCATGACGTTAACCGCACCCAATTCGGTCACTTGGCCTTTTTCGAAGCCCTCAAGGCCGGCTTTTGTCTCCTCTGCGTACAACACGTCATAAGAGGGGTTGTGCAAGATTTCAACGGTATCGGTGATACCATACTTTGTCAAATCTAATTTTGCCATTATTGTATAACGATTAAGTTAGTATTGCTGTCGTTTAGCTATTGCATGCAGCATCAAGTTGCGGATGCAAAATTACTATTTTTATTATTGGTCGGCTTGGTCTATTACGGAATTATTTCCACAATTAGTCTTAAAAATCCTTATTGCATTGCCGTGTGCGTCATGCATCTCATGTTTCGTCAGGCCATGGGCACAGTTCTCCGCTTTCCTTGAATGCCGGCCTTTGCGCCTTCATCTTCTTAAGTTTCTTGGTAAGCAATGACGAGAGTTTGCGCACAATTTTTGTTTCCTGTGCTGCCAGATCGTTATGCTCGCCTATGTCATTGGCTATGTTGTAGAGTTCTTTATGCCCGTCGTCGTAGAAGTAGATTAGTTTGTAGTCGCCTTTCCTTATCGTGCAGCTTGGCCCGATGCCTGGCCCTTGTGCGCCCCATTTGTTGGGGAAGTTCCAGACGAGTGCCCGTTTTTGCTTTCTTTTCTTGTTGTCTGACAGGTATTGCACGAAACTTTCCCCGTCGACTTTTTGCACTGTCTTGTACCTTTTTATTCCTGCCATTTCAAGGATTGAAGGGAAGAAATCCTCGATAATCAGATAATTGCCGCATCTGGTGTTGCCTTCTACCTTGCCCGGCCATTTGACTATCATAGGCACCCTGATGCCTCCCTCGTATGCTGAACCTTTCCCGCTGTTGAGAGGGTAGTTCTGGGTGTGGACTTCCCCGTCCCTGCAATACTCTTCGGCGGCCAGCCCTCCATTATCCGACATGAAAATCACTATTGTGTTTTCGTCATTCCCAGTTTCTTTGAGCCAGTCCAGTATGTCGCCAAGGCTCTTGTCCATGCCTTCGACGAGAGCGCAGTAGGCGGCATCCTTTTCGGGTATGCCCCGCTCGATGTACTTGCGGTAAAACCTCTCGTCCTTGTTGATAGGCACGTGCACGGCGTAGTGCGACATGTATAGGAAGAAAGGTTGCCCGTAGCTTTGGGCTTTGTCCAGTGCCTTGATAGCCTCAAGTGTAAGCGCCTCGGTCAGGAATATGTCCTCGCCCCAGTATTTCTCCAAGCCGGGGATGGCGAAGAGCGACGTGGGGTTTCCCTGCTCGTCATGCCCGAAGTTCTCAGTTCCCAAGTATGATGCCGGGCCGCCGGCAGCATGCCCTGCAATGTTGATTTCGAATCCGAGGTGCGAAGGGTTCTCGGCCGGGGTATCGATAGCCCCGAAGTGCGCCTTCCCGCAATGTATCGTCGTGTACCCTGCTTGCCGCAAAAGCTCCGGCAACGCCGTGGCGTGGAAAGTGTTGCCGACGTTCGGAACGCAGGATATGCCGTTCATGTTCCACGAGGGGAACGAAAGGATACTATCGTCGTGGTCAGTTACCACGTCCCGCCTGAGCGTCCAGTTAGTCACCCTGTGCCTTGAGGCGTTAGCCCCCGTCATCAGGCTGCACCGCGTGGGAGAGCTCACGCTTGAGGCGTAGGCCGATGTGAACATCATCCCCTCGGCTGCCAGCCGTTCCATGTTCGGGGTCTCGAACATGTCGTTGTAGTGCGTGCGCTCTTCGTGGAACGGCACCGAAGTGTCTTGCCATCCCATGTCGTCCACCATGAACAGTATTATGTTAGGCCTGTCCTCGCCATTGCCGCAAAGAGCCGGAAGAGCCGCAAGCAGGCCAGCCGGGATAAGTGCGCCATGTTTAGTCATCTGCAATGTTGTTAAGAGGTGAAATAATCTCAACAAAGATAGGCTTTTTGCCTTGACCGACAAGTAAGCCATAGGTTTAATCTGCTAACTCCGAGCCCTGGCCAAAAGAAAAGGCCGCGCCAAACCCGCTTCTGCAAAAACGTTCGTACCTTTGCGCATTACCGCAACCAGACATGTTGACGACTTGCAATGCCATAGTTTTGAGGGTGACGAAGTACAACGACCAATCTGACATAGTCAATGCCTACACCCCCTCTGGTATGCTGAGCTTTTGGGCCAAGGCCGGTTTCGGGCGC
>CAZWPW010000036.1:0-12417 GCA_964635525.1 uncultured Bacteroidaceae bacterium | reverse complement strand
TGATGGACAACAAGTTTTTCGGCTATATAGTGAAAGACTATATGGAGAAGAAAGCCATACGCCGCAAGACCAAAGCCTTGGCTATCACCATTATGGCAATAGGAATGTGCATCTCCATTATCCTTATTGACATATTGATTATAAGGATAGTGCTTGCCTGCATTGCCATTGCCGTGGCAATCCACATACTGAGGATGAAAAGCTACGACTGAGCCTTTCCAGCTTGGATTAAGATGTTGCCTATTGCGGTTGCTTCTGCCGGCCCGGTAACGACTGGCAAGCCCGTGACTTGCTGCGTAAGGGCATTGAGCAAGCGGTTTTTGCTTCCTCCCCCGATGATGCAAAGTTGCTTGACTGGTTTTCCCGACAATTTGCCGAGCTGCTGTATGCCTTTCTTGTAACGTTCGGCAAGCGAGCGCATGATGCAAAGAACGTAATCGCCTTGCGTTACGGGCATTGCTTGGCCCGATGCGGTGCAATGCCGGGCTATGGTTTGCGCTATTTCTCCTGGTTTCTGGAAGTCGGGATCGTCGACATCCACTATTGAGCCGATTGTCGAGGCTTCGGCCTCTTTTATCAAGGTTTCATAGTCGGTTTCCTTGCCTTCGCCGCTCCATTGCACCCGCAAGCGTTCGAGGAGCCACAACCCAGTGATGTTCTGCAAGAAACATATCTTGCCTTGCGCCCCTCCTTCATTCGAGAACCCTGCCAGGCGCGCATCTTCGGTCAATACCGGTTCATCGAGGATTGTCCCGAGCAGCGACCACGTACCGGAACTCAAGAATGCCGACTGCGTTTGCTTGGCATGTTCTGGCAAGGCATAAGCTGCGCTTGCCGTGTCATGCGAGGCAACGGCAATCACCTCTACCGGATAGCTGACACCTATTTCGGCGGCCACTTCGGGCAGCAATTGTCCTCTGCTCGTGCCAGGCATAACGATATCGCCGAACAATCGCTGCGGAAGCCCCAATCGGTCTATCAGGTTGCGGTTCCAGCCTCGCGTGCGGGCGTTGATAAGCTCGGAGGTCGATGCTATGGTGTATTCGTTATTTGCGGTGCCTGTGAGGTAGTAACTGAACAAATCGGGCATGAATAGCAGTTTGCCGGCCGTTTCCAAGCGCGCATCGCCTTCTTTCTTAAGTCCGTAAAGCTGGTAGATAGAGTTGATGGGCATTATTTGTATCCCTGCCTCGGCATAATGCTCTGCGGCTGATGGTCCGCTGAAGAGTTCTTCCGGCAAGCCCGTGGTGAACGGGTCGCGGTAGCAGATGGGGTTACCCAACAAGTTTCCTTGCCTGTCGAGCAGTCCGAAATCCACTCCCCACGTGTCAATCCCTATGCTTTTGATGCGGTAACCTTTGCGTGCTGTTTCGCGGAGCGCGTCCTTCATGTCTTGGAAAAGTGCGAGGAAATCCCAATATGTGTGGTTTCCCAACCTTACTTGGCGGTTGGGGAAACGGCTTATTATTTCCAATTCCAATTGCCCTCTGTTGAAGCAGCCAGCTATTACGCGCCCGCTGGTTGCCCCGAAGTCGACGGCCACGTAAACCTCTTTCATGCCTTTGCTCGGTTTCATTCGGGTTGTTTGCCTAAGATGTAAGTGTCTAAGTCGTCGATTTCTGCTTGCGTCAAAACATTGTAGTTGAAGCCTGCCATTACCATGATGCGGCATGCCATTTCGAAGAACATGGCACGTTGGAATGCCTCATCGAAGTCCTTTGCACACACCACTTGCCCATGCTTGAGCATAAACGCTGCATTGTGCTCTTTCAATGCGCCTATGACTGCATGCGCCAATTCGTCAGAGCCAGGGCGGTAGTAAGGAATGAGGGGTATTTCACTTCCGACGTGGCATGGTATTTCCGCCGTGACGTTGAAGTTTTCGGGTTGCCGTTTCATGCATGCTATTGTCGTGGCGTATGGCGATTGGAAATGCAGCACGACGTTGACATCTTGCCGCTGGCGCATGACCCCTAAATGGAAGCCGTGTTCCATCGACGGTTTGATCCCGTTGATGCTTTTGCCCGTCGTTAGGTCGCAAATGGCGACTTTCTCCTCGCTGATGTTTGACAACCATGCTCCTGTTCCCGATATAAGCACCTCATTGCCTCTTCGCCACGACAGGTTTCCGCTGCTGCAAATGGCAAGGCCGGCGTTGCCTACCCGGTGTGCTTGCTTGACGAATTCCTCTATTTCAATATTTGTAACCACTGCTTTAATTCTTTTGTTTTTGGAACGAGATGCATGGGGGCATCCCGTTCCTCATTATTTGCTCTTGCTTTCTATGTTTCACTTGTATATTGGGCCAAAGTTCTTGCATGCGCGGTAGTCAGCCCCTTCCTTGTCCATGCCGAAAGCGTTCCATGCGGCCGGGCGGAAGATTGCATCTTCATCGACATTGTGCATGCATACGGGTATACGCAGGATTGAGGCAAGCGTAATGAGGTCCTGCCCTATGTGTCCGTAGCTGACTGCTCCGTGGTTGGCACCCCAGTTGTTCATGACCGAATAGACATCTTTGAAAGGTGCTTTGTCGCACAAGCGCGGCACGAACCATGTTGTCGGCCATGTCGGGTCAGTGCGTTCGTCGAGCCTTTTGTGTATTTCAGGGTCTATGTCGACTGTCCAGCCTTCGGCAAGTTGCAGTACGGGGCCTAATCCTTTGACGAGATTTATGCGCGACATTGTCATGGGCATCCCCCCACGCGTGAGGAAGTTAGACGAGAAGCCTCCGCCTCGGAAATAGTCGCGGTTGGCTGGATACCATGTGGTTGCTGCAAGGCATTTTTGCACCTCGTCTTCGCTTATCTCCCAATGCGGTTTCATGGCCGGGCTGCCGCTTTCGCTGCACTGCCCTGTGGCATCAAGCGTGGTGGCACCTGAGTTGATGAGGTGTATAAGCCCTCCGGCTGCCATGCCCGTGAGTTCCTTTCCTGTGACCCGTTTGACTGCTTCGGGGCTCCAATAGGTCCGAACGTCGGAAAACATTTGTGCCTTGTTTGTAAGCAAATGCCCGAAAAGCATTGCTACTCCGTTGCATGAATCATTCTCGGTGGCTACGACGTACGGCTCACGCAAGCCGTTCCAGTCAAAGGATGTGTTAAGGAGTGATTCCGAGAAGTCTCCGTTCGGATAGAAGTCCGTCCATTGGCGTTGCCCTTGGAAGCCTGCAACGATGGCGTTATGCCCGAGCGCTTCTTCCTTGAATCCCATCTCGAGCAACTTGGGGTTTCCTTTCATCAAATCGCGCATAATGATAGCCATCTTGACGATGAACTCCCAGTCTTGGTCCTTTTCTTGCCGTGTCTTGGTTTTCGCGGGGATATTGCAATCGCGTCCTTCATTTGGCTTGCAGTACTTCTCAGTCCATTGCATCGCTTTTGCAAACTCTTCCTTGTCATATATTCCTTCAGCCATGCGGCGGATTATTTCAGTCAAGTCAATTTGCTCGTTGCGCATCCCAAGGTATTCTTGGAAGAAACCGGGGTCAACGATAGAGCCGGCTATGCCCATTGAGACGTTTCCCATCGACAAGTATGATTTACCCCGCATAGTTGCCACTGCCTGTGCCGCACGTGCGAAGCGTAGCAACTTCTCAGCTACATCCGAAGGTATAGTGTTATCGCTGACATCCTGAACGTCATGCCCGTAAATGCCGAAAGCGGGCAGCCCTTTTTGCGCATGCGCGGCAAGCACGGCGGCCAAGTAGACTGCCCCGGGCCTCTCGGTGCCATTGAATCCCCATACCGCTTTCGGGTAGGTGGGGTTCATGTCCATCGTTTCTGCTCCGTAGCACCAGCACGACGTTACGGTTATTGTCGCCCCTACTCCCTCGCGTTCAAACTTCTCGGCGCAGGCTGCTGTTTCTGCCACTCGTCCTATAGTTCCGTCTGCAATGACGCACTCTACCGGAGAACCGTCTCCATTTTTCAGGTTGTTGGCGATAAGGTTTGCAACTGCTTTTGCCAAGCTCATGGTTTTCTCTTCCAGGCTTTCCCTCACTCCGCCTTGCCGTGCGTCAATAACGGGGCGGATACCGATTTTCGGATACTTGCTCATAGTCTTCCTAGTGTTTTTATTTTGAACAGTTATTAATCTGCGCCAGGTTTTATTATGCAGCATCTGGCATGCTTTGGGCAACATCCAGCATTGCCGACGTATCAAAGTAAGTATTTTTTTTCCTGCCGCACAAGAAAAAACACACTTTTGGCATTGTTACATAAAACAATTGGCAGCGTGAGACGATTGTCCACGCCGCCAATTTAGCCATCTATGCCGCTCGGCTGATGCTGTTGCATCAATTTCCATGCATTCCGCCCGGGAAAGGCATCCCCATTGGGCCGGAATCGATATTTGGGTTCACATCCATGCCACGAGTGCGAGTTGAGCTTTCTTCTGTTGCCTCATTGACAAGTTCGAAGCGCACTCTCATCGTGCAAGTTTGCTTGATAGTCTTCACTTGGTCGTATGATGGCATCCCTGCCGACAAGTTTTGCATCGGTGCATCCTTGCCCTTTCCATGGGCATCGCCGATTACGTTGCGTGCAAATCCCGGCTCACCAGAAGGTTCAACCACGCTTATGACACGCCCCACGGTCACGCCGAGCGCTTCAGCCATATATTCCGCCTTGCGTTTTGCATCTTTGAGGGCTTCGGCCTTTGCTTTGTCGATGAGTTCAGGCAGTTTCTTGTTCTTCATTTCTGCTATGCGCATCATGTTGACCCCGCGAGTATCAAGGTTCTCGATTATCGCGTCAATGTCCGAGAATTTGCTTACCTTGATGTCATAGCGTTTCGCAATAAGGAAATCCTCCCCTTTGGCACGCCAATGGTTGCCTAATTGCTGCACTTGGACATTCTTGTCCTTAATGCCTGCTTTCTGCAGAGCCTGCTTGAGGTTCTCCTCAATAGTAGCTATTTGCACTTTGGTCCTATTGTCCTCAGGGTTTTTCCCTTCAGGCTTTTTGTCCTCGGGCATTTTCTCATCTGGCTTTTTCCCCTCTGGTTTTGGAACGCCAGCAAATTCCCCTTCGAAATATTCTTTTATCTCAATCACATAGTGGATTTCATCAGGCTCGACCTCGACATTGGCCATTCCTGTCACTTCAATAGACGACACTTCCCTTTGCGCCTGCGCTGCCTGCCATGAACACATAAGCATTGGCAGAGCCGCCAGCATGAAAAACTTCACTTTCATTTGTCCTGTTTTTTGATTAATATAAAAGTATGCGGTTCAAATGTAACTTATACCTGAAACAAGAACAACAGTGCGGGCAGTTATTGTCAATTATTTAATAATTCTTTGTTTTTCAGGTTGTTTGTGAATGTTTTGTTAACACAACCCGCCCTCCAAGCTAAAGACTTCCTGCCTCCTGCGGTCTGGTATTGACAAACAAAAAACATGTGGCTAACCATAGCTGTTAACCACATGTAGAATGTTGCAATTGCTAAACGGCAATTACTTCCTCAGGCCAAGAGCCTTGATGAGGGCGCGGTACCTTTCTATGTCGCGCCTCTTCAGATAGGCCAGCAGCGAGCGCCGCTTTCCTACGAGCTTGACCAATGAGCGAGCTGTCGTATAATCTTTATGATTTGACTTGAGGTGCTCAGTCAAATGAGAAATACGGTAGGAGAACAATGCCACTTGGGATTCTACAGACCCCGTGTCAGTGTTGGACTTCCCGTACTTTTCAAAGATTTCTTGCTTCTTGCTTTTGTCTAAGTACATACTTGCTACTTGTTTTTAAATTACAATAGTTCAATGAAGTTGCGCAAAGGTAAACGTTTTTTCATTGGATGCAAAACTTTTGGCAAAATTCGTGTAAATCAGGCCTCCGGATAATATGCAAATGCAGAACTGCCTCGGCTACAGGCAATAGAGCACTGTTTCAACTTATTGACGACCAGTCAAGCATCTCGCGCTTGCGGTTTGCAAGCTCGCGCCATAGAACTTCATTCTCAGGGCTGTTGCAGCTTGGATCGTTGCGCACCACGTTTTTTGCTTCGTCGCGTGCGAGTTGCAATATCTGCCCGTCGCGTGCGAGGTTGGCTATTTTCAGGTCAAAAGCCATACCGCTCTGCCTGAGGCCTTCCAAGTCTCCCGGGCCGCGCATGGCGAGATCTGCCTCGGCAATTTCAAACCCATTGTTGGTGTCGACCATAATCTGTATGCGGCGACGCGTGTCTTCTGACAAGTTGTATTTAGTGACAAGAATGCAGAACGACTGGTCCGCACCTCGCCCGACACGCCCGCGCAATTGGTGGAGCTGCGACAAGCCGAAACGTTCGGCGTTTTCGATTACCATGACCGATGCGTTCGGCACGTTGACGCCTACTTCAATCACTGTCGTTGCAACCATAATATTGCATTCACCTTTGGCGAAGCGGTGCATTTGCTCTTCTTTCTCCGCCGGTTTCATCTTGCCGTGGATTTTGCAGACGTTGCACGAAGGGAAAGCAGAACTGACGTTAGCATAGCCGTCTTCAAGGTTTTTCAAATCTATTTTTTCGCTTTCTGCTATCAACGGATAGACGAAGTAGGCTTGCCTGCCCTCCTTGATTTGCTGCTCCACCAACCGGTAAAGCGCATCGCGCTTGGCATCATAGACATGCATCGTCCGCACAGGCTTGCGCCCCGGGGGCAGCTCGTCAATGACGGACACATCGAGGTCGCCGTAGAGTGTCATAGCAAGCGTGCGCGGTATAGGCGTTGCCGTCATGACCAAGACGTGCGGCGGAGAGTAATTCTTCTTCCACATCCTGGCTCTTTGGGCAACCCCGAAACGGTGCTGCTCGTCAATGACGACCAATCCTAACGAATGGAATTCCACAGTATCCTCAAAGACGGCATGCGTGCCAATCAAGATATCTATTGAGCCGTCGCGCAGGGCAGTATATATTTCCTCGCGGCGTTTGCCTTTCACCGAGCCTGTCAACAGCTCCACCCTGACCTCCATGCCTTTCAGCATACCGCGTATTGTTTCAAAATGCTGCTCAGCGAGTATTTCGGTCGGCGCTACCATGCTCGCTTGGTATGAGTTGTCTATGGCTATGAGCATCGACATCAATGCCACCAACGTCTTCCCGCTGCCCACATCGCCTTGCAGCAGTCGGTTCATCTGCCTACCGCTGCCCACATCACGGCGTATCTCTTTCAACACCCGCTTTTGCGCGCCGGTGAGTTCAAACGCCAGATTGCGCGTGTAGAACCCATTGAACACCTCCCCTACGCGCGAGAACATGAAGCCGCGCGCCTTTGACATGCGTTCATGGGTGTAGCGGACAAGCTGCAGCTGGACGTAGAACAACTCTTCAAACTTCAACCGGAACTGGGCTTGGCGCAACTTTTCAGGCGACGAGGGGAAATGTATGTTGCGAAGGGCTTCGTCAAGCGAAATGAGGTTGCAATGCCCTATGATGCTTGGGGTGAGCGTTTCGGCAAGCGGTCCGGCAATCTTGCCGAAGGCATTTGAGACCATCTTCTGGATGAATGCCGAGGTGATGTTGGAGCGCTTCATCTTCTCGGTGGTATTATAGTTCGGCTGCAAGCCGGAGCCGGATATTGTCAACTCGTTGGACCTGTCTATTTCCGGGTGCGCTATGTTTATGCGCCCGCCATACTCTGAAGGCCTTCCGAAAACGACATATTCGACATTCGCCGAATAGTGCTTGACGATATGCTTTATGGCGTTGAACCAAACCAAGTCGACTACGCCCGTGCCGTCGGTGAAATGCGCCACGAGCCGGCGTTTACGCCCCTCGCCTATGGTTTCAAAGCTCAATATGCGCCCGCGGAGCTGGATATGGGGCATGCTGCCGTCAATCTCTTTTATCGTGTAGACGCGGCTGCGGTCAACATACTTGTACGGAAAATAATAAAGCAAATCCCTGAACGACGCCAGGCCTGCCTCCGCTTTCAGCACCGCGGCACGCGACGGACCAACGCCGGGGAGGTATTTCAAGTCGACTTTGGATATGTCATACATCATAATAGCATTGCTTCAGCTACAAGCAAGTCGAACTGTGTCGTCAGCTTGATGTTCCGTCTCTCGCCCTCGACCAGGAACACATCATGACCAGACGATTCGACTACCGAGGCGTCATCGGTGAAGGCTGGAGAATAGTCTGACGAATAGGCGTCACGCAACAATCGCGCTTGGAACACTTGGGGGGTCTGCACGAGACGAAGGGCAGAGCGGTCAAGAGTCTGCGAAGCCCTGCCGCCGCTCCCTATCATCCTTACCGTGTCGTTAGGCGGCAATGCCGGCACTGCTGAACCATGCTTTTGGGCAGCGTCATAGCACCTCGCAATGAGTTCTTTCGAGGCGAATGGCCGCACGCCATCGTGCACGCCTATAAGCCCGTCTCCTCCAATGCATGCCAGTCCGTTGCGTACCGAGTGGAAACGTGTTTCCCCCCCATCGGCCAAAGCATGGGGAATGTTGAAAGAGTGGCTGCCGCACATGGCTTGCCAACGCCCGTGGTTCTCCTTTGCCAAGACGACGACTATCCTGAGGCGGGGGTCATATTCATGGAACGCCGCCACCGTGCGCATCAACACAGGCAAGCCGCGCAAAGGGATGAACTGTTTCGGCAGTTCGCTCCCCATGCGCAGCCCCTTGCCCCCGGCCACAATGATGACTGATTTGCCGACAGGCATTGCGGCGGCTATTTCAATAACATGCCCGAGGCTACCTCGTCAGCCTTTGCCTCGCCGCAAAGCGCGCTGACCAGTGCCAAGGCGAAATCGAAAGTCAAGCCCGGTCCCTTGCCGGTTATTATCTTCCCGGCAACCTCCACCGGGTTGCCCTCGGCTGCCGCCCCGCCCAGATGTTCCTCGAAACCCGGGTAACACGTGGCTTTCAAGCCCTCAAGCAGCCCGAGATGCCCGAGCACCATAGGCGCGGCGCAGATGGCGGCGATATGCTTGCCCTGCTTGTGGAAATCTTTCAGTACTTCTGCCAATCCGGCATGCGCGTCGAGGTTGGCAGCGCCCGGCAGGCCTCCGGGAAGGACAACCATTTGCGCCGCGCCGAAGTCGGCTTCCTCGAAAAGTTCATCACTCATGACCTTGACGCCGTGCGCCGTGGCCACCATGCGGTCGCCCGTCATCGACACCGTGCGCGCATCGAGCCCGGCGCGGCGCAACACATCCAACGTGCCGAGGGCTTCAATATCCTCGAAGCCTGTGGCCAAACATACATAAACTCTTGACATAACAGATAGGTTTTAGCGCTGCCGCCCGCCGCGCCCGCCAAACGCAGTTGAGCAAGCCAGGCGGCAGATGTTGTTCACGGGCAAATATAACGCAACTTGCCAGAATAAAGATGGATTCACAAATGATTATGCTTCCACACGCCTATGCAGGGGCTGCGGAATTTTTTAGCCTTGGCCGAGGCCTCGGACAGCTATAGAACAAAAATTCCAGCACTAACCACAGTGCGTATCAGCAGTTCTCTGGACAGAATTGCACTGACCACGGCGTTGACAGCACTTTTCTGAATGGAATTGCACTAACTACAGCCTGTATCAGCATCTCCGCAAAAAAATAAGCCCTGTCATCGCGCTTGGACAGGGCTTCCGCAAAAATTCCAGTGCTAGCGACGGGGTATGTCAATACTAAAACAAAAATTCCAGCACTGACCACGGGTTGAATCAGTGCTGGCGGAATATTTCCACGAATGTCATTTCGTCGTGGCAGACATGCTCCTCGTCGTCTGCATGATTTCTTGCATCGTGAAGTTGCCTGACAAACAAATCAACGTGAATGAATCGGTATCATCGGCCAGCATGAGCATTTTCTTTATGGCATCTCCCTCCTGGGTAATATAAAAAACGACATTATCGCCGTCATCTTTGATGCGCATCAATTCCTCGAAAGCAGAGGCATCGACCATTTTCGCGAAGTCGGCGCTCATCTTGTCGCGTATTTCCTTGCGCTCGGCGGATATGATCTTCAGACCCGTAATTTTGCCTTGGAGCGTTCCTAGGTCCAGCCCTTCGGCGTTCATGTCGGGCATGAGCTGGAACATTTTCGGGGATATTGACACGACGGTCACGCCGTCCATCGATTCGTATTTTTCAAGGAACTTGTCCTGTGCCTGGCACATCGCCGTTCCAAGCGCCAGAAGCAGCATGGCGATATGCAATCTCATTTTGCTAAGGGTTTTCATTTTCTATTGATTGTTATTTGTTTGTTCAACACTTCATTTGCTTTGTTTATGTTTTGCGCCGCATTGTCGATTTGCGCGACTCCTTTGTTCAGGTTCCCGAAAAACATTTGCAACGCATCTTGCGCCGCTGCATGGGCCTGGGCCAATTCAATGGCGCCAGCTTCCTGTCCTTCGGCGGGGGCGTCGTAGCGGAATATTCCGACTGCCAACAGCGCGGCCGCTGCGATTCCGCTGATCCAGCACGCGAAACGGCGGCGTACCTGTTGTTTCTGCCTTTTTTCGGCCTCCGCCCAGATGTCTATCTGCTTTTCGAGCCGTTCATGCAGCCCTTCGGGCATATCCTGCTCTGCGGCAAGCGCTCGCTCGAGCAGTTCGTCGAGGTTATTCTTGTCCTTTTCCATATAATGCTGCTATTTGTTCCCGCAGCGTTTTCCGTGCCCGCGTGAGCAGCACACGTATGTTCGCGGCGGTTAATCCTGTGATTTGTCCTATGTCGTCCATCGTGCAGTCTTCGATGCTCCGCAGCCGCAACACCCTCTTCTGGTTTTCCGGCAAGCGGCTTATGAGTTTTTGCACCTGCCTGATTTGGTCTTGCATCTCGATTTCCTGTGCCGGCGTGGTCCCGCCGGGAAGTGCGCTGGCTTGGCTGGCGTCAACCGTATGGCGCGGATGCCGCGCAGAGCGCATGAAGTCAAGGCATGCGTTTTTCACCAATGTAATGCAGTAGGCCTCTGGCGACTTGATGCTTTGCAACTCGTCGCGTTTTGTCCAGAGCTTGGAATAGACGTCTTGCAGGATATCCTCGGCGTCTTCCTTGCTCTCGACGAGAACGCATGCTATGCGGAACAACTTGGCGTGGAAAGGCAGGAACTTGCGCTTGAAACATTCGGCGTCCATCACCGGTTGTCTTCTATGATTTTTTTGAGATGCTTCGGTTTTATCTTGCCTTTTATGCGCACCAATGACTGGTCTTCGCCATCGCTCGTGGCTATGACCAACTCCCGGATCATGACTTTATCCATCCGCACGAGGACACGCACTGTTTCATCCGTATCATTCACGGCAACCAAAGGTTCATACCTCGGGTCTTTGATTGTACGCAAACCCTTCCGGAACTTATCCTTGACCTCGTCGCGGCATTCCGACAAATCAAGCACTTCGATGCTTCTGATGCCCATGTTTCCCGTGAACGGGCTGGCGAGCTTCATCATAAACGGGCCTATCTTTACCCGCTCCACGCCGGCTTTGCTCGAAAAGCTGTCCAGGAATTGTTCCATGTTTTGCGCATACCCGAACGTGCAACAACATAGCAGCGCAAGTGAAAACACATATTTCCTCATTGTATTCCCTTTCAAATTAATTGTTTTACAATACTCGTCACCTGTCTTGCCGTGCGCGCTGCGGAAGACTTCAATTGTAAGACGAATGACCTACGGTTTTTGTTACAAGGAAACCTTAAATTTTTATGGCATCAATCCTTTGGTCTTCTCGTCGAAGCCATCCCCTTTCACATATCCTCTTTTCCTCTTGTTGAGTGGTATTTCCGACAAGAGGCCGATATCGAGCAATCCGGCAATGTCGCTTTTGGCTGTCGTCGGGGAAACGCCGAATTTGGCCTGCACGTCTTTCACCGTAATTACTTCCTTAGGGGTTTCATGATACATGCGTATGATTTCAGCTTGCCTTTCGTTTATGTTCCCGATGCGCAAAAATACATTGGCCTGCTTTCTTTCCGCCGTTTTGCGGCGTACATACCGCTGCAAGTCCTCAAATGCCAGTTGCAGCACGCGCAGGTTGTAAGCGACAAAATAGCCTATGTCGTTGCCGTCGGCTTCTGCATACTGATAAGCCTTCTCGTAGGTCTTTTTTGACCGCGCTATAATTCTCGATATGGACAGGTACTCTGTCAACCAATATCCCTGCCTTAACATATACCAATAGAACAAGGCACGCGCCGTGCGCCCGTTCCCGTCGGCAAACGGGTGCATGTAGGCCACCATGAAATGGATGATGATTCCACGTATGATGGGGTGTATGAATATTTTCGCATTTCCTCCGTTGAAAAAGTCGCACAGCTGCTCAATGAAATGTGGTATTTCCGTATGTGACGGTGGCGTATGCACAACTTCATGTGTAATCCCATCTTCTACCACCACGTCATCATTAGAGCGGAACCGCCCGGCGTCCTCCGGGTTCGCCATTGTCCCTTCGGTCATAAGCCTATGTATATTCAACAACATTTCTT
>CAZWPW010000035.1:0-12709 GCA_964635525.1 uncultured Bacteroidaceae bacterium | reverse complement strand
GGCTCTGTCCGCGAATATGAAGCTGGCGTGACAGGCTTGCAGATAGCCCAAAGCATAAGCCCGCGCTTGGCCAATGAAGTGCTTTCGTGCGCTGTGAACGGCGAGACACAAGATTTGGAGATGCCCATCGACAGCGATGCCGACTTCGTTCTTTACAAATGGGACGATGCTGAGGGCAAGCACACGTTTTGGCACACGAGCGCGCATTTGCTTGCCGAGGCGTTGCAGGAACTGTATCCGGGAATACAATTCGGCATTGGCCCGGCTATCGAGAATGGTTTCTATTACGATGTCGACCCGGGCGAGGCAGTCATCAAGGATTCCGACCTTCCTGTCATAGAAGCGAAAATGGTTGAACTCGCTGCCAAGAAGGAACATCTCGTAAGGGAGAAAATCTCCAAGGCCGACGCTTTGCAGGCTTTCGGGGACAGGGGAGAGACCTACAAATGCGAACTTATCTCAGAGTTGGAAGACGGCCATATAACAACCTACACGCAAGGTGCTTTCACCGACCTGTGCCGCGGGCCGCACCTGCCTGACACATCTTATATAAAAGCTATAAAACTCACGGCTGTTGCCGGGGCTTATTGGAGAGGGCAAGAGGATCGCAAGATGCTCACGCGCATATATGGCATAACTTTCCCCAAGAAGAAGATGCTTGATGAATACTTGGTCATGCTTGAAGAGGCCAAGAAACGTGACCACCGCAAAATAGGCAAGGAGATGGGGTTGTTCATGTTCTCGGAAAAAGTGGGCAAAGGCTTGCCGATGTGGTTGCCAAGGGGAACAGACTTGAGGTTGAGGCTGCAAGAGTTCCTAAGGCGCATACAGAAACGCTATGGCTACGTTGAAGTCATCACGCCGCCCATAGGGAACAAACTGCTCTACGTCACCTCAGGGCATTATGCCAAATACGGCAAGGACTCGTTCCAGCCAATACATACACCCGAAGAGGGGGAAGAATATTTCCTCAAGCCGATGAATTGCCCGCACCATTGCGAGATGTACAAGAACTCGCCGCGCTCTTACAAAGACTTGCCTTTGCGTTTGGCCGAGTTCGGGACGGTTTGCCGTTACGAGCAAAGCGGAGAGCTGCACGGATTGACGCGCGTGCGGAGTTTCACGCAAGACGACGCGCACATCTTTTGCCGCCCAGACCAAGTCAAGGACGAGTTCCTCAAAGTCATGGACATCATTTCCATAGTGTTCAATGCTATGGCTTTCGAGAACTTCGAGGCACAAATCTCTTTGCGTGACAAAGTCGACCACTCGAAATACATCGGCAGTGCTGAGAATTGGGAACTGGCAGAACAGGCTATCATAGATGCCTGCAACGAAAAAGGACTGAAAGCTACGGTAGAATATGGTGAAGCTGCATTCTACGGACCAAAGCTCGACTTCATGGTACGCGACGCCATAGGCAGGAAATGGCAGCTCGGGACGATACAAGTCGACTACAACCTGCCCGAACGCTTTGAACTGGAATATACGGGTGCCGACAACCAAAAACACCGCCCGGTTATGATACACCGCGCTCCGTTCGGCTCGATGGAACGTTTTGTTGCCGTGCTGATAGAACACACGGGAGGCAAATTCCCGTTGTGGCTCACCCCTGACCAAGTGGCCATACTGCCAATCAGCGACAAGTTCAATGACTATGCCAATGACGTGAAGGCTTACCTGTCGCAGAATGACGTGCGCGCCTATGTGGATGACCGTAGCGAGAAAATCGGCAGAAAGATACGCGACAATGAAATGAGGCATGTTCCGTACATGCTCATCGTAGGTGAAAAAGAGGCCGCTAATGGCGAGGTGTCAGTCAGAAAGCAAGGCCAAGGCGACCAAGGAACCATGAAAAAAGAAGAGTTCTGCAAAAATATAACCGAGGAAATTCAGAGTATGATAAATAAATGGTAAATTTGCCGCGCTTTTGCCGCATTTGTTGAAATGCAGGATACTTTGCTTACGAAGAATAAATTAATAACTCAAAAACAGGAACAAGACAATTAATGAAGAAAGACAGCTTTAAAGGACAGCACAAAATCAATGAGCAAATTCATTCACGTGAAGTCCGAGTAGTGGGAGATGGAGTCGAACCAAAAGTTTACCCACTGCCCCAAGCGCTGCGAATGGCTGAAGAAGCCGGTTTGGACTTGGTAGAAATATCGCCTAATGCCGTCCCTCCTGTTTGCAAAATTATTGATTATTCAAAGTTCCTCTACCAGCTTAGGAAGAAGCAAAAGGAAATGAAAGCAAAGCAGGTCAAAGTCAACGTCAAGGAGATACGGTTCGGGCCGCAAACCGATGACCACGACTACAATTTCAAGCTGCGCCACGCTGTGAGCTTCCTCAAGGATGGCGACAAAGTGAAGGCCTACGTCTTCTTCAAAGGCAGGTCAATACTTTTCAAGGAACAAGGCGAGGTGCTCTTGCTGCGTTTCGCCAACGACCTTGAAGAATATGGCAAAGTGGAGCAGATGCCCGTCTTGGAAGGGAAGAGGATGACAATTTTCATCTCGCCCAAGAAAGGAACAACAAAAAAGACTCAGGCCAAGCAACCTGACGATAACAAGGTGGAAGAGACAACCGTACAATGAAATAAAAAGATGTGGCAAACGCCGGTATATGCGCTGCCACCTATTACAAACAATAAAACACTAAGAAAAAATGCCAAAGATGAAGACTAACTCCGGTGCCAAAAAAAGGTTTCGCCTTACCGGAACAGGTAAAATCAAAAGAAAGCACGCTTTCCATAGTCATATACTGACTAAGAAAAGCAAGAAACGCAAGAAGAACTTGTCAAAGATGACATTGGTCGACAGGAGCAACCTCGAACAAGTAAGGTCGCTGTTAGCTATGAAATGACAAAAGCGTGCAGGTGTTTAAAAACAATTTCTAAACAAAGATGAATTAGCCCAAAGTTCCAATCAAGGACGCTAAGCATCAAAAACAAATTAAAACTATGCCAAGATCAGTAAATCATGTAGCTTCGAGAGCAAGGAGGAAGAGAATCCTCAAATTGACAAAAGGTTATTACGGAGCGAGAAAGAACGTTTGGACAGTAGCAAAGAACGCATGGGAAAAAGGCCTTACCTACGCCTACCGTGACCGCAAAACAAAAAAGCGCAATTTCCGCGCTTTGTGGATACAGCGCATCAATGCGGCAGCCCGTCTCGAGGGTATGTCATATTCGCAGTTGATGGGAGCATTGAAGAAAGCCGGAATAGAAATAAACCGGAAAGTCCTTGCAGACCTTGCGATGAACCATCCTGAAGCATTCAAGGCCGTTGTCGCCAAAGTGAAGTGAAACATTAAAGTTGTCATAACTATAGTTTTGCCAGGCCAAGAGCCTGGCTTTTTTATGCTGATTAAAACACAAAACATAGACAAAAGGACAGCGATTTTTGCAAGTTGAAACAGCGGCGTCAAATAATCTTGTATTCTCTTCACTGAGAATGCGGGATTAGATATTTTTGCATCTTATTACGTAAGTATTTCATAAATGGCAAAAGCAAAAGGGACTAATCTGTTCCTGCACAAAATAATCGCCACGGCATTTGGGGCGGGTTATTGCCCGTTAGCGCCAGGGACTGCCGGAGCAGCATTGGCCATTTTGGTGTGGCTGTTGTTGTCATTTTATGTACATTCAACTGATTTGAGGGTTCTTATTTTCCTTCTCGTTCTGGCGTTCATGGCCTTGGGCATCCTTTCATCGGGAGTAATGGAAAAAGTGTGGGGAAAGGATCCTTCGCGTGTGGTTGTCGACGAACTTGTAGGAACATGGATAGCGTTGCTGGCAGTACCGTCAGATGATTGGTGGTGGGCGGCAGCGGCCTTTGTCTTGTTCCGTTTCTTTGATATTGTCAAACCCTTGGGCATTAAAAGCATGGAGAAACTTGGAGGCGGGCTCGGGATAATGATGGACGATGTCCTCGCCGGTGCATATTCGGCCATAGTCCTCCTTGTCGCCGGCTTGTTTGTGTGAGTGTAAGAACATGAAGCAATGACGAAAAAAGGCATATTGACATTCACAAAGGCAATGCTCTCATCACAAATGGCAAGCATTGTTGACATAGCTGTCACGTTCTTGTTAGCCAATGTCTTTGGTTTGTATTACCTTTATTCGACATTTTCAGGTTCGGTTTGCGGGGCATTGTGCAATTGCTATGTCAACTACGAATGGACATTCCGCTCGAATGGCTGTTCCAGATGGAACGTCATGATCAAGTACATAATCGTCTGGGTAGGAAGCATCGCGTTCAACACGTGCGGCACATATCTGTTAACCGAATGGATAATAGCATTCAATTGGACGGAACGATTGGCATCGTTTGCCTTTGACAACATCTTCATGATTCCGAAGATAGCTATCGCCGTTTTCATTGCTTTGGTGTGGAACTACACTTTGCAAAAGTATTTTGTTTTCCGGAACTGTTTCTTTGACAGGATAATTTCGTTGTTGGCAACAAAAATAAGAGAAAAGATGAATTACAGGGATTTTTTGCAGCGGGCAATATATTTTGCCATAGACCCCATTGTCAAATGCCTTGCAAAGGCCGGCATCACTCCGAATGCCATAACAGCCATGGGGTTGCTGCTCAACATTGCCGCAGCTGCCATGTTCATATATGCCGGATTTGCAAGCAGCCGGGCTTTCTTTTACGTGGGCTTGGCCGGCGGCATAGTGTTGTTCGCAGGCTTGTTCGACATGCTTGATGGCCGCTTGGCACGTGTGGGCAACATGGTTTCCAAGTTCGGGGCTTTCTTCGACTCGGTGATGGACCGCTACAGCGAGCTCTTTTCGCTCTTCGGGATAGTCGTTTTGTTTATCCAAAAGGGATACTTCTGGTCAGCCGTTGCAGCCTTCATAGCCATGGTGGGCTCGGTCATGGTCAGCTATGTGCGGGCGCGCGCCGAAGGGTTGGGCATCGAATGCAAGGTGGGCTTCATGCAACGTCCTGAACGTGTCGTCCTGGCAGGGTTGGGTGCCTTGTTCTGCGGCATATTCGGCAATGCTGCCATGTTCGATCCCATGCTTATTTTGATAGTCCCGGTTTGGGTGATAGCCATCTTTGCCAACGTGACGGCTTTCGCTCGCATCAGGCATTGTTACAAAGAATTAAAGAAATTGCAATAAGATGAAAGAGGGTTTCTCATTGCCTTCGCTTAAGTCGACGTGCTTGGTGCTTTTGGGCAGCGCGGCCTATTTGGTGTTGGCCTCTGTCTTCATAGGCTTGCGTGTCGACCACCTTATGTTAGTCGTTTTGTTTGATGGATTGTTTTTCGCTTCCGCCTACACGCGCAAGTTTGCCGTTGCTGCTTTTGCATTCATCGTTTTCGCTATTTCATACGACTTCATGAGGTTGTTCCCCAACTACGAGTTTAATGCCATTGACATCAAAGGACTTTATGATGCCGAGAAATCGTTGTTCGGCGTGTATGACGCTGGCGTGCGGGTGACAATGTGCGAATGGTTTGCTGTCCACAATTGCAAGGCAGCCGATTTCTTCGCGGGAGTATTTTATTTATGTTGGGTGCCGGTGCCTCTGGCTTTCGCCTTTTCGCTTTTTATCATGGGGAAACGGCAGGCCATGTTGCATTTTTGCTTGGCTTTCCTGCTCGTCAACTTCATAGGCTTTGCCGGATACTACATCCATCCGGCCGCCCCGCCATGGTATGTCATTGAACATGGTTTCGAACCAATCTTAGGCACGCCAGGGAGTGTCGCTGGCTTGGTGCGTTTTGATAACTTGATAGGGATGGACGTTTTCACCCCACTTTACGAACGCAATGCCAATGTCTTTGCAGCCGTCCCTTCGTTGCATTCGGCCTACATGACAGTGGCGTTTGTCTATTCCATCATTGCCAAGTGCCGAAAGTGGGTCATTGCACTTTTTGCCGTGATCATGTCAGGGATATGGTTCACGGCGGTTTATTCGGGACATCACTATTTGATAGATGTCTTGCTTGGCATTGCGTGCACGGCTGCGGGCATTGCCATTTTCGAGCTTGTCTTGATGAAGTTGCCGCCGTTCAAGAGGTTCATGTCGGCATACGCCAAATACGTCTCGTGATTGGCTGATTGCCTTTGGCGACTGCTGCTATCTATGGTGTTCGGCTTATTACATCCTTTCAGGCACTTCTATGCCGAGCAATGCCATTGCTGTTTTTATTATTTTTCCAACGTTGGCTGACAGCATGATCCTGAATGCCCGTGTTTGTTCATTGCCTTCGTGCAAAATGTTATGGTCGTGGTAGAATTGGTTGTAGTCCTTTGCCAAGTCGTAGGCATAGTTGGCTATGGCGGCAGGGTTATAGTCAGTGCCAGCTTGGTGTACCACGCTGCCGAACTCGCTTAGCGATTGCACGAGCCTTTCCTCCTTTGTGGTGAGTTGCACTGGATTGCCCGGTGTGCCGTTTGCGGCATAGTTCATTTCCGCTGCCTTTCTTGCAATGGAGCGTATGCGGGCGTAGGTGTATTGGATGAATGGCCCGGTGTTCCCGTTGAAATCAATAGATTCTTGCGGGTTGAATGTCATGTTTTTCGTGGCATCGACTTTGAGGATGAAGTATTTCACCGCTCCAAGCCCGACTATGCGTGCAATGTCGTCGGCTTCTTCCTGAGTGCATCCTTCAAGCCTGTCGGATGCTGTTTCCTTGGCTGTTGAAATCATCTTGGCAATGAGGTCATCGGCATCTACTACAGTCCCCTCCCTCGACTTCATTTTCCCTTCGGGCAATTCAACCATCCCGTATGAGAAATGCACGAGGTCCTTGCCCCATTTGAAACCTAAGCGGTCAAGCAGGATTGCCAGCACTTGGAAATGGTAGTTCTGTTCATTGCCTACCACGTACACCATTTTGTCAATCTTGAAATCGTCGTAGCGCATCTTTGCCGTGCCAATATCCTGTGTCATGTACACCGACGTCCCGTCAGAGCGCAACAACAATTTATGGTCAAGCCCCTCGGCAGTCAGGTCAGCCCACACAGAGCCGTCGTCTTTCTTGTAGAACAATCCTTTGCTAAGCCCCTCGAGGACTTTTTCCTTCCCGACCAAGTAAGTTTCCGATTCGTAGTAGATTTTGTCAAACGATGCCCCAAGCATCTTATAGGTTTCATCAAACCCGGAATATACCCATTCGTTCATCTTCGCCCACAAGTCCCTTGTAGCCTTGTCGCCAGCCTCCCATTTGATAAGCATCTCGCGTGCCTCTTTCATTAACGGCGAGGCAGCCTCGGCTTCTTCCTTGCTCATTCCGTCGCCCATGAGCTTGGCTGTTTCCGCCTTGTAGTGCTTGTCAAACTCGACGTAGTAGTCACCTACGAGGTGGTCGCCTTTCTTGTGCGACGACTGCGGTGTTTCCCCGTTGCCGTATTTGTCCCATGCCAGCATTGACTTGCAGATGTGGATGCCCCTGTCGTTGACAATGTTTGTTTTGATGACATTGCAGCCGTTTGCCCTGATGATGTTCGACAAGGCGATGCCGAGCAGGTTGTTGCGCACATGCCCCAAGTGCAGTGGCTTGTTAGTGTTAGGCGATGAGAATTCAACCATGACGTTTTGCGCCCCTTCACTAGGTTGCTTGAGGCCGTAATTCCCGTCGGCATTGATTTCCATAAGCATATCAACCCAGCAGCTTGCCGCAACGGTGAGGTTAAGGAATCCTTTAATGACGTTGAACTTTTCAACCGCCTCGGCGTTGGCGACAATGTAGTTGCCTAACTCGGTTGCCGTGGCTTCTGGCGATTTCTTTGAATGCTTGAGGAAGGAGAACACGGCTATGGTGTAATGCCCTTCAAATTCTTTCTTGGTTTTGAGGACTTGCACATTGTTCTCGTCGGCGTGGAATGAATAGAGTTCTTTTAGGCCGTTTATTGCTGTGGCTTGGATTTTCTTGTCGATGCCCATTTGCTGTTGTTTTAGTGGGTGCAAATATAGCATAAATTGCTTTCTATGCGCTTTTTGCGTATTTACCAAGCCTTTAAAAGTGCATATATAAATCAAAATTTGACAGCAACGGCCTTTCTTTGGCACTCATAAAGAGATAAATTGCTACATTTGCTCTTCAATCACAGGCAAAGGTTAGTTAGATGATCAAGCTCCCAATAGTAACCAAATCCATACTGATGATCAACGTGTTGATGTTCTTAGGCACCCTCGTTGCGCAGAAGTACGGTTTGGATTTAAACAGGTTCTTTAGCCTGCACTTTTTCCTTTCGAGCGATTTCAATTTTGCACAGGTCTTCACCTACATGTTCATGCACGCCAACATCGCGCACATCTTCTTCAACATGTTCGCGGTATGGATGTTCGGCTCGGTGCTTGAACGTTTCTTCGGCGCGAGCAAGTACCTGATGTTTTACGTGGTTTGCGGCATAGGCGCGGCTATCGTGCAAGAGGCGGTCGCGGCATGCCAGTATTTCACGCTTGCTGCTGAAATGCCAGCGCAGATGGTTCAAACAGTAATGGCTGACGGGGCGGCCATAATGCACCAAGGAATGAACTATATAGACCCGATGATGAGTGACCTTAACCGAGTGCTCAACACCCCGACCTTGGGTGCTTCGGGCGCAGTCTTCGGCATATTGCTCGGCTTCGGCATGAGGTTTCCCAACGAAAGGATATTCATCTTCCCCTTGCCGTTCCCGATCAAAGCCAAATGGTTTGTCATAGGATATGCTATCATTGAGCTATTCCTCGGAGTGAGCAACAATGCACGTGACAATGTGGCGCATTTCGCGCACCTTGGCGGAATGTTGTTCGGCCTAGTCATGATATTGTGGTGGAAAAAGAGGAGGGAATGGTGATGGTAAAGAAACTAATAAAAACTTGGCGGGTGCAGCCGTATCACATCTAAATGGGAAGGATAGGAACTTTAGTCTTGAACATCATCATGGCAGCCAACGCCGCAGTGCTAGCCCTGCTCGTCATGGCGGCATGCAGTTCATACGTCTCACCCTCAAAATTCCCTATCCTGTCGTGCCTCGGGTTAGCTTACATGCTCTTCTTCATCGCCAATTTGGTTTTTCTCGCCTTTTGGCTATTCGTGAAACCTATCCGGGCGATCGTCCCATTGGCTGGAATTGTGTTCACGTGGGGCGCTTTCCGCCTGTCGTTTCCGGTCAACATCGACGGCCAGTCAAAGGGAAAGACGTTGACGTTCCTTACCTACAACGTCATGGGAATGAACAAAATCAAACCGCGCGACGGCGAAAACCAAGTGCTTGCATATCTCGCCAGAAGCGGGGCGGACATAATATGCTTGCAGGAATACATCCTCTTCGATGAACCGTATTATTTGAAAGAAAACGAGATATTTGAGGCTCTTAGCATGTATCCTTACCATGCCTCCGTAGCCTTCAACCATTCAAACCAAGTGGCTTGTTTCTCGAAATACCCCATCACTGGCAGCCGGAGGATTAATTATGAGAGCAAGAACAACGGCTCGGTAGTATTCACACTGTTAGTCGAAGGCAAGGAAATCATCGTCATCAACAACCATCTCGAATCAAACAAGCTCACCGCCGAAGATAAAGACGCATACACGAGCCTCATACAAGCACCAAGCACAGATGCCATAAGGGAAAACCTGTTTTCGCTTGTCAGAAAGCTCGCTGATGCTGCCGATGTAAGGGCAGGGCAGGTCAAAGCGGTAGCCAAAGAAATGGAACAATACCGCAGCATGCCGCTTATAGTATGCGGCGACTTCAACGACGGCCCCCTATCATACGCGCACCGCATCCTGAACAAAGGCATGCAAGACGCTTTTGAACGCAGAGGGAGAGGGATGGGAGTGACCTACAACCAAAACAAATTCTATTTCAGGCTCGACAATATTCTTGCCAACGACGCATGGCGAATAGTCAAATGCAAAGTAGACAAATCGATAACGGCCTCTGACCACTACCCGCTCATTGCCGAAATCGAACTCAAAGAACAATAAACGCAAAGATGAAGACAAACGACAAATTGTTGCCATGAACAAAATATTAGCCAAACACCAGCTTTCCGACAAAGTATTCAAGATAGAAGTCGAAGCACCGATGATAGCGCGCTCGCGAAAGGCAGGGCATTTCGTCATCGTGAGAGTAGGAGAACAGGGCGAACGAATACCGCTAACAATAACCGCCAGCGACACCTCCAAAGGTACTATAACACTCGTGGTGCAGCAAGTAGGGCTTTCGACAACAAAGCTCTGCATGCTCGGAGTGGGAGACAGCATAACCGATGTCGTCGGGCCGCTCGGACAAGCCACGCACATAGAAAACTTCGGCACGGCACTCTGCGCAGGAGGAGGAGTAGGCATGGCACCGATGCTGCCTATCGCCGAAGCACTCAAGAAAGCGGGAAACAGGGTCATAACAGTACTCGCAGCACGAACGAAGGAACTGCTGATACTCGAAGACGAAATGCGCCAATGCAGCGATGAAGTAATAATAATGACCGATGACGGCTCGTATGGCAAAAAAGGCCTCGTAACAGCTGGAATAGAAGAGGCCATAGCACGCGAAAAAATCGACAAATGCTTCGCTATTGGCCCCGCCATCATGATGAAATACGCCTGCGAAGTCACAAAACGGCACAACATACCAACAGATGTGTCGCTCAATACAATAATGGTTGACGGAACGGGAATGTGCGGGGCATGCCGGGTGACAGTGGCAGGCAAAACACGGTTCGTGTGCGTCGACGGACCAGAGTTCGACGGGCATCAAGTCGACTTCGACGAGATGATGAAACGAATGGGAGCATTCCGCGAGGCAGAACGCAACGACATGCTAAAGTTCGAACACGCTGCCATCGAAACCAAAGAGGCAATGCCCAACAATCAAGACGACCGCAACGCGCCGTGGCGGGAACAACTGCGCAAGGCAATCAAACCTAAGGAAAGAATGGCAATGGAACGTGCAAAGCCCGAGGAACTCGACCCGCAATACCGCTCGCGGAACAACGAGGAAGTAAGCCAGGGATTCACGCACATGCAAGCCATGGCCGAAGCAAAAAGATGCCTCGACTGCGCAAACCCATCGTGCATGCAAGGATGCCCGGTGGCAGTGCACATACCCTCGTTCATCAAGAACATCGAACGGGGCGACATGCGGCAAGCAGCACGCGTGCTAAAACTCACCAGCTCGCTGCCGGCCGTCTGCGGGAGGGTATGCCCGCAAGAGAAACAATGTGAGGCGCATTGCATATATGCCGAAAAATTAGGAAAGCAGCCCGTCGCCATAGGATACCTCGAACGCTTCACAGCAGACTATGAACGTGAGCATGGCAACGCCGAAGCACCCGAAACGATGCCGCCAAACGGCATAAAAGTGGCAGCAATAGGCTCAGGTCCCGCAGGACTAACCTTTGCTAACGACATGGCAAAGGCAGGCTACGACGTGACGGTTTTCGAAGCACTACATGAGATAGGAGGAGTGCTAAAATACGGAATACCAGCGTTCCGGTTGCCTAACGCCATAGTCGACAACGAAATAGCAAACCTTACGGCGATGGGAGTCAAATTCGTCAAAGACTGCATAGTAGGAAAAACCATCACCGTAGAAGAACTAAAAGCAAGCGGGTTCAAAGGACTATTCGTCGCATCGGGGGCAGGGCTGCCAAGATTCATGGGAATACCAGGCGAAAACTCAACAAACATCATGTCGTCAAACGAATACCTGACACGGGTAAACCTCATGGACGCGGCAAACCCGCAAGCCGACACGCCAGTGCCCTTCGCAAAACGCGTGCTTGTCGTCGGAGGTGGAAACACTGCCATGGACTCGGTACGGACAGCACGCAGGCTCGGGGCTGAACGCGCCATAGTGGTATACCGACGCTCGGAAACGGAAATGCCGGCAAGGGCAGAAGAAGTCATGCATGCCAAGCAAGAGGGAGTAGAGTTCATGACGCTGCACAACCCGATTGAATACCTGTCCGATGAGAACGGAAAGCTCACACAAGCAGTACTCCAAAAAATGCAACTCGGTGAACCCGACGAAACAGGACGCCGAAGTCCGGTGCCAATCGAAGGAGAGACCGAAACAATCGACATCGACCTGGCAATAATAGCCGTCGGAGTATCACCCAACCCAATAATGCCAAATTCAATCAACGGACTGGAAGTAAGCCACAAAGGGACAATAATAGTCGACGACGACATGCAAACGTCAGTGCCAATGATCTATGCCGGAGGGGACATCGTGCGCGGAGGAGCAACCGTCATACTTGCAATGGGCGACGGACGGCGTGCAGCGGCAAAGATGCACCAAAGGCTCGGGGCAATGAAATAAACCACACCAGCGAAGCAAAGCTGCCAGGCTTAACTTCGCACCGCAGCAGTTTGGGCTTCTGAAGTCATGCTTGCAGTTATTTTCATTCTTGCTTTGATGTAATTTTCGGGTGGTGTTCATTTCGTGTGTCTGGAGCAAGTCAACAGGCCTCTTAGTTTTGCAGAGGCCTCAGATAGCACGACACAAACACACAAACAGACCCCTGCAAAACCCGCTTGGGTGTATGAAAATACAATTGCCAAAACGATAGCAAATAAACCTGCAACCAAGCAATATGTAAAGCAAAACGAAGATTTGCTTTACCGAAAACCAAACAAAAGTTAAATATACCTAGTTTGCAGAAACATACAACCCAAGCCGCCCTTGGGTTGGGTGGATTAAAGTTGCGAATGCAACCGTGTTGGCAAAGAAGCGAAAAAAAGTTTA
>CAZWPW010000034.1:0-12845 GCA_964635525.1 uncultured Bacteroidaceae bacterium | reverse complement strand
GCGCTGATGGTGTTCGACGAGGTAACGAAAGGGTAGGAGCCGAAGTCAACGTCGAGCATCGTGCCTTGCGCCCCTTCGCAGAGCATCGACTTGCCCTCGTCAAGCAGCCCGTTGACGAAAAACTCGCTGTCAACCAGCGTGAACTGTTTAAGGTACTCGGCGCCGGCAAGCCACTCTTTTTCAAGTCCGTCAATGTCATAAGCATATCCCATCGATTCCAGCATTGCCTCGTGCCGCGCCTTGGCTCGCGAATAGGCCGCCATGAAGTCGCCAAGCAAATCGCCTGCCCTGACACCGTTGCGCCCTGTCTTGTCGGTGTAGGCTGGGCCTATTCCTTTGCCGGTGGTGCCTACCTTGCCCTCGCCCTTGGCCGCCTCGAGCGCCGCGTCAAGCACGCGGTGGGTGGGCAGTATGAGGTGGGCTTTCTTCGAGATGAACAGCCTCTTCGTCAAGTCTTGCCCGGCGGCTGCCAGCTGCTCGGCTTCCTGCTTGAACAGCGCGGGGTCGATGACCACTCCGTTACCGATGATGTTTATCTTCTCGCCTTGGAAGATGCCCGAAGGGATGCTTCTCAAGACATGTTTCTGGCCGCCGAACTCCAGAGTGTGACCGGCGTTGGGGCCGCCTTGGAAGCGGGCAACCGCGTCGTAGCGCGGTGTGAGCACGTCAACCACCTTGCCTTTGCCCTCGTCGCCCCATTGCAGGCCTAAGAGAATGTCGACTTGTTTCATTTATTACAGTTTTTGTTTTGTTTCTTCATCTTTATCGTGCGCGCCCGCTTGCATGTGCTGCAAGTCCCGTAGACGTACAGAGAGTAGTTGTCGGCAGTGAACCGGGGAAACTTCGATGCTTCGATAAGCTCCGTTACAGCCTCGTTCTCGAACTTCGACACCTTGCCGCACACCGAGCAGATCGTGTGCTGGCGCGCCTTGGCGTTGTAGGCCTTGACGTATTGCGAGGTGTTGTTGAGGCTCAGCCTGAATATCAGTTTGGCGTCAAGCAGGAGCGTGATGGTGTTGTACACCGTTGCGCGGCTGACGCGGAAGTTCGTCTTCTCCATCTCCTCCAAAAGGAAGTCAATGCAGAAATGACCATCCAAAGAATATATCTTTTCAAGCAAGGCCAAGCGCTCGGGCGTTTTCCTGTAACCGTTCTTCTCCAAGTATTCGGTGAAGATTTGCATCGCTTTCTTTCTTATTTCCAAGTCTTTCATCCCGTGGACGCTTGCCAGGCAAAGTTAGCCAAAATTCTGTTAAACGAAAACCCCGCGCGGCAAACCCGGGCGCGGGCGGGCAGGACCAGTCATAGTGCCGAGTAGGTGATTTGGGTGTAGAATTCCCTCTCTAACGGCTTTTGCGACGAGGCGTAACGCCTTGCCACGTCCATGACAAGCCTCGAGTTTTCCTTGCTTTGTCGCGAGAGGGCTGCCAGGGCGTTTATTGCGCCTTGCCTCGGCCAGGTGGCTTCCGACAGGGCGGCCGCCGATGCCTGGTCGATCAGCTCCTGAGTAGCCCTTTCGTTAAGCTCCGTCCCGCGTGCGAGCAGGCGTGCCAGAGTGAGGTAGCCGCAGTACTGGGCGAACTCCCCGTCCTGCGCAATCCATTTCAGCGCGCTTGCTGCAGCGTAGGTGAGGCGGCTGAAGAGGTTCATGCTCGTCATCTCGGCAAGTTCGCAATTGCCGATGGAGCCCATCCATTCGTCGGCCATCTCTGGAGGGAAACTATCCGGGGGCTGGATGATCCCCGCCATGATCTGCATTTCACGCACCCCGCTCTGCCACAGCTCCGAGGCCAAGGCGTGGTCGGGCGCGTGCCGGAGCGCGATTTCCCTTATCCTCGGGTATTCCACGCCGTAGTTCAGCTTGTAGCGTATGCCCCGTTCGCTCATTGCGTTTGCTGCCATGCCGTTCATTGCAAGGCGGCATTGTTGTCTTATATCTTCGATTTTGCTTTGTGTGGATTCCATGTTTGCAGTTTTTCCGCTGTACGCTGAGGGCAAATATAAGCAAAAGAACGCGCATTTGCCAGCATCCCCGATGGTCTGCCGGTTCAGGCCGGGGCGGGGGAGTACAGGGTGCGGTGTTTGCCCGGATACGGTGCAATTTTTCCCTGGGTTGTATGATATCTTCCCTTGCATACAATGAAATCTTTATTTTTACCTTAAAAATATATAATTTTAGGGTAAAAATATGTATTTGCAAGGTAAAAATATATAATCTTACGGTAAAAATAAAGATAACATGCAACCCAAGGCAACTTTTCTTCCCGCCCGGGGAAACTTTCCCTGCAGTGGAGCGCGGCATTGGGCGGCGAGGGCTTTGGCACCGGGCGCCGGGCCGGAAGTCAAATTATTTGTTGCGTGGAGGGTGCAGGCCCGCCGTTTTGTGGTAACTTTGGCGCGGTTTCCGGCGTTTTGCCGGCATTGGCGGACTATTTTCGCCTTTCGATATTATGGATCAGTTGAGGTTGTTTTTCGCTGGCTTGCTGGGCCAGGCGGGCTTCGAAGGCCACGAAATGGCTCTCTGGCAGCGCCTTTTGGCGTTTGCGGCGGTGGCTTTTGCCTCAGTTGTCCTGTTCTTCGCCTGCAAGAAGATGCTTGTGCCTTTGGCCGTGAGGGTTTCCTCCCGCGTCAGGCCCGCTTGGATGGCTCATTTGCTCGCCAGGAAGGTGGTCTTGGCCGGCTGCCATTTGGTCCCCCCGTTGGTTTTCTGCATTCTCCTGCCGTTGGTTTTGGGGCAGGAAGATGCTCTCCCGGTCTTGCTCTCGCGGCTTGCGCGGGTGTACTTGACGGTAATGTCGGCGCGTTTCCTCGTTGTTGCGATATCGTCGCTGCGTTCGTTTTCCGAGGAGCATGGCGATCTGAAAGACAAGCCTTTGCGCGGTGTTTACCAGATGATGAAGATCATCGTCTCCGGCGTGGCGGCGATTGTTTTGCTCGGGATTATCCTTGACAGGGATGTCCTCGCCCTGCTTGCCGGCCTTGGCGCGTCGGCTGCGGTGCTTTCGTTGGTTTTCAAGGACACCGTCATGGGCCTTGTCGCCGGCGTGCAGCTATCCTCCAACGACATGCTGCGGCCCGGCGATTGGATCAGGGTGGACTCTTACGGTGTCGACGGCATCGTTTTCGGCGTTTCGCTTACCACCGTCAAGGTCAGGAACTGGGACATGACGATTGTCACGCTGCCCCCTTACGCCCTTGTGAGCGGCTCGTTCCAGAATTGGCGGGGCATGTGGGAGAACAAGGGGCGGCGCATCATGCGCCAAATCCTCATTGACACCTCCTCTGTGCGGTTTTGCACCGACGAAGAGGTCAAGCGTTTCGAGGCCGAGGGGTGGTTGGACGCATCCCGTTCCGCCCCGGGCGTAGGCGGAGTGGTCAACCTTTCGGTTTACCGGAACTACATAATGAAGTATCTGTCAGAGAACGACAAAATCGCAAGCGAGATGCTAACGATGGTCAGGCAGCTTGAGATGACGGGCCACGGTCTTCCCTTGCAGGTGTATTGCTTTGCCCGGACGATAAGCATAGTAGATTTCGAGGAGATACAGAACGACGTCATGGAGCATGTCATGGCTGTTGCCCCGCTCTTCGGTTTGAGGATTTACCAGCGCCCTTCGGGCGAAGATTTGTCGGCTTTAGCCCGCCGCGCTCCTTGATAGCGGGCAAAATCGTTGTTTGCAACCGGGTTTCATTTCTTTTGCCGTATATTAGCGGCGTGAACTGGCAAAAGGCATAGCAGTGAGTGCGCGGAGATTTTTCGGTTATGTCACATTGCTCTTGGCGGTGTGTTCGGCGGCGGTGGCGGAATTGCCCCACCATCACCATGGGGACATGGTTTGCATGTCGGCCGACGCCTCTGCGGGCCAGCAGCACGACGATTGCCTTTCGTTCTGCCCGCTATCTATTAACTGCCTGAAGCAGTCGAGGGACGATACGGATGTCCGTTTGCTGCGCCAGCCGCTTGCGGCTTTCTCTTTTCCTGATCCTCTTGTTGCGCCCGTCATCCTTGCTTGTGCGGAGCCTGTTGATTGCGTTCATGCCGTCAGGTTGCACTCATTGTTCGTGCGCAGCTCCAAGGGCTTGCGCGCCCCTCCTTTGAATTCTTCCCAGTACATTTTCGCCTGACCCTTTTGCGGGTTGGCGTGTCGAGAAATCCACATTATTACAAAACTGCCCGGCATTGCCATGTTTTGTGCCGGCATCCGTTGCGTCTCAGGCCGCTTGTTGCGCAGGCTGCGGCGTGGCGGCGTTAAATATGACGAATACAAATGATGAAACAACCAGCTGCCATCATGGTTTTGTCCATGTCGGCAATAATATTTTGTTCGTGCTCCGGGCATTCGGGGCATGGTTCCCATGACGGTCATGACCATGACCACGATCATTCCCATGAGCATCCTGCCGCCA
The DNA here is from genome assembly GCA_964635525.1 of uncultured Bacteroidaceae bacterium. Classification (GTDB taxonomy): domain Bacteria; phylum Bacteroidota; class Bacteroidia; order Bacteroidales; family Bacteroidaceae; genus Avibacteroides. Next base: position 8,438 of record CAZWPW010000034.1, on the reverse strand, counting down.
CGCATGAGGAAGATTCCCATCATGACGAGATATTCTTCGACGACCACCGTGCTGCCGAGTGCGGCGTTGTTGTCGGCACTGTGCAGTCTTCGCCTTTTGCCCGGGTGATAAGAGTTTCCGGCCGCCTTGCTTCGACTAATGACGGCGAGGCGTCTGTCGTTGCCACTTCGTCAGGCGTGGTTGAACTCTCCCGCCTTCTTGCCGAGGGCACGGGTGTCAAGGCCGGCGAGCGCTTGGTGACTATCGACCCGTCGCCTATTGACGGCGGCGATGCCTTTGCCCGGGCCAAGGCCGATTATGATGTTGCCAAGGAGGAATTTGAAAGAATCAGCAAGCTTTATGAGGAGAAGATAGTCACGCAGGGCGATTACAATGCCGCATACGCCGAATACCAGAGGGCTAGCATAGCATACGAGCCGTTCCGCAGCACGGTGTCGGGTTCGAAACGCGTCGTGTCCTCTCCGATGAATGGCTTTGTCAGGAAGTGCCTTGTCAAGGATGGCGACTATGTCGCTGCCGGTCAGTTGTTGTTGACGGTAGCCAAGAGCGACCGCCTTTTGCTTGTTGCCGATGTCCCGCAACGCCATGCTGCGGCGTTGGGGGCAGTCGAATCGGCCAATTTCCGCACTGCCTCGTCGGATGCGGTCTATTCGACTTCCGACCTTGGCGGGCATCTTGTCGCCGTTGGCAAGTCGGTTGGCGGCGGTTCGTTCTATATCCCTGTCACCTTTTCTATAATGAACGCTCCAGGTTTGGTAGAGGGTTCTTATGCCGAAATATACTTGAAGTGCAATCCTGTTGCCGAGGCCATTACCTTGCCATTGTCGGCTTTGGTAGAAGAGCAGGGCACGTATTTCGTTTACAAGCAAGTATCTGATGAACATTACGAGAAGCAGGAGGTGACGCTCGGGGGCAGCGACGGCATGTCGGTGGAGGTAACCGGCGGTTTGGCCGTTGGCGACGAGGTTGTCATGTCGGGCGCTTACCAGATTAAGCTGGCTTCCACCTCGTCGACTATACCTGGGCATACACATAGCCACTGACGTTATAGGAGGATAATGCTATGTTGGAAAGAATAATATCCTATTCGTTGCGCAACAGGTTGATAGTCGTCATGGCATCGATGCTGTTGTTCGTTTCGGGAATATATATTGCGTGGCATTCTGAGGTTGACGTGTTCCCCGACTTGAACGCCCCCACCGTTGTTGTCATGACCGAGGCCAACGGCATGGCTGCCGAGGAGGTTGAGCAGTTGGTCACTTTCCCCGTAGAGACGGTGGTAAACGGCGCGACCCATGTGCGCAGGGTGCGTTCATCGTCGACTAACGGATTTTCGATAGTTTGGGTAGAGTTCGATTGGGGCACAGATATTTACCTTGCCCGGCAGATAGTGTCAGAGAAACTGTCGGAGGCTGCCGAGCGGCTTCCTTCTAATGTTGGGCAGCCTACGTTAGGGCCTCAATCGTCAATCTTGGGAGAGTTGATGATAATTGGCCTGACGGCCGATTCAACTTCTATGCTTGAGCTGCGCACGTTGGCCGACTGGACTGTCCGCCCGCGCTTGCTTTCAACCGGCGGGGTGGCGCAGGTGGCCGTCATAGGGGGTGAGATTGAAGAGTACCAAGTGCAGCTTGACCCGGGTTTGATGAAGCACTATGGCGTGTCGCTTGACAATGTGCTGTCGGCCACTCGCGGCATGAACTTGAATGTCAACGGGGGAGTGCTTTACGAGAACGGGAATGAGTACATCGTTCGCGGCACGGTTTCGCAAACAAAGGTGCAGGAGCTTGCCGGAACTTTGGTGAAAGTCGTCGACGGCATTCCTGTCATGCTCTCAGATATTGCCGATGTTGCGATAGCCGGCAGTGAGCCCAAGCTCGGTCTCGCGTCAGAGCGTTGCAAGCCCGCCGTGCTTGTCACAGTGACGAAGCAGCCCAATGTCAACACCCTTGAACTGACGGAGAAATTGGATGCTGCCGTGGCCGATTTGCAATCGTCTTTGCCTGCCGATGTGAAGATGTCGACCGATATTTTCAGGCAAAGCAGGTTCATCGAGAGTTCAATCTCAAACGTTCAGAAGGCTCTCTACGAGGGTGCAATCTTCGTTGTCATCGTCCTGTTCCTGTTCTTGGCGAATGTCCGCACTACGTTCATATCGCTTGTGACCTTGCCTCTGTCGTTGCTTATGACCATTATCACCCTCGATGCCATGGGGTTGACGCTTAACACCATGAGCCTCGGCGGCATGGCCATAGCCATAGGCTCGCTTGTCGACGATGCCATTGTCGATGTCGAGAACGTCTTCCGGCGTATGCGGGAAAATCGTTCGTTGCCTGAGGCCGAGCGCAAGACGTCGTTGCAGGTTGTCCACGATGCTTCCTGCGAGGTGCGTATGCCTATCCTCAATTCGACGTTGATTATCATTGCCAGCTTCCTGCCTTTGTTTTTCTTGTCTGGCATGGAGGGGAGGATGCTTGTGCCTCTGGGTGTCGCATTCATCGTTGCCTTGCTTGCTTCGACGGTTGTGGCATTGACTTTGACCCCTGTATTGTGCAGTTTCCTCCTTGGCAGCAGGTGGCGTCCGGGCAAGCCTATCAAGGAGTCGCCCGTTTCGCAGTGGTTGAAGAAGGTTTATGCCGTCATGTTAGCCAAGGCATTGCGCCGCAAACGTTCGGTGATAGGCGTTTCGCTTGCCTTGTTCGTAGTAGCCGTGGTTGTCGTGTTTTCGTTCGGCAGCAGTTTCCTTCCCTCGTTCAATGAAGGTTCTCTGACGATAAATGTCAGCAGCCTGCCTGGAATATCATTGGCCGAATCGGATTCCATTGGCCGGCGCGCCGAGCGGTTGTTGCTTGAAATACCAGAAATCCAGACTGTGGCGAGGAGAACAGGGCGTGCCGAACTCGATGAGCACGCGCTTGGGGTCAACACATCGGAAATAGAAGCTCCGTTTGAGCTTGAAGGGCGTTCGCGTGATGAGTTCATGGCCGATGTGCGCTCCCGCCTCTCGACAATCAACGGCGCGTTGGTAGAAATAGGCCAGCCCATTTCCCACCGCATTGACGCTATGCTGTCAGGCACTAAGGCGAGCATTGCGATAAAAATATTCGGCGACGACCTTAACAAGCTCTTTGCCATTGGCAACGAGGTCAAAAGCCGCGTGAGCGATGTGGAAGGGGTTGCCGACTTGAATGTAGAGCAGCAAATCGAGCGTCCTCAACTGCGCATTGAACCTGACCGCCTGGCTTTGGCGCGCTATGGCATAACGATGCCCGAGTTTGCCGAGTTTGTCAATGTCGCGCTTGCGGGCGAGACGGTTTCGCAAGTCTACCGCGACGGGAAATCGTTCGACATTGTCGTCAAAGTCAAGCACGACAGCAAGGATTCAATGGACAAGATCAAAGACTTGATGATTGACGCCGGCAGCCTCAAAGTGCCTTTGTCGCAGGTTGCGCGCATTGAATCGGCAATGGGGCCGAACACCATCAACCGCGAGAACGTCAAGCGCAAAGTCGTCGTTTCGGCGAATACTGCGGGGCGTGACGTTGGCAGCGTGGTTGAGGATATGCGCAGCAGGCTTGAAGAGTTGCAGCTTCCAGAGGGTTACAATATAGAATACGGGGGGCAGTTTGAGAGCGAGCAGGCGGCATCGCGCATTTTGATGTTGATGTCGATGGTGTCGATTGTTATAATTTTCTTGTTGCTCTACTATGACTTCAAGAGCTTGAGGCAAGCGGCGATAGTGCTGGTCAACTTGCCTTTGGCGTTGATAGGGGGTGTCTTTGCGATATTTGCCACGAGCAATGAAATCAGCATCCCGGCAATCATCGGGTTCATATCGCTCTTTGGCATAGCCACACGCAATGGCATGTTGTTAGTTTCGCACTACAACTATTTGGAGAAGAACGTCTCAGGCTTGTCATTGCGCGAAAGGATAATGAAAGGCTCGCTTGACAGGTTGAACCCTATCCTCATGACGGCCTTGTCATCGGCTTTGGCCTTGATACCTCTTGCCGTAAACGGCTCGTTGCCGGGCAATGAGATACAAAGCCCCATGGCCAAGGTCATCCTTGGGGGGCTTTTCACCTCTACGTTGCTCAACGCTTTCATTGTTCCTATTATTTATGAACTGACTAACCAGAAAGGAAAACGAAAATGAGAACAACCGCATTTTTTGCAATCGCTCTCTTGTTTGCCAATGGTGCAATGCCGCAAGGCATGCCTGCCGTTGACGAGGCTTTGCAATTGATAGAGAACAACAACAACGAGATAAAAGCCGCCAAGGCGCTTTGGAAAGCCAATACGTTGCAGGCACGTTCGGAAAATGTCTTAGGCAGCACATCGGTAGCTTACGAGAAAATATTTGGAGTAGAAGATGCCACTGCCGAAACGGGCAGGGTAACGGTAACGCAGGAGTTTGATTTCCCATCGCTGTATGTCGTGCGCAGCCAGGCGGCGAAGAAGCAGAACGAGGTCAGCTACTTGGAATACGAGGAAACGCGCCGAACATTGTTGCTCCAGGCAAAGGAGATGTGCATAGACATGATAAAGCTCAGGTTGCAGAACGGCTTGATTGCTGAAAAGCGTGCAAATATCGAGGCCATGGCCGCCTCGGGAGAGAAACGTCTTGCAGCGGGCGATATCGGGATGTTGGATTACAACAAACTGAAGATGCAGCTGATGGAAGAAAATGCAGCCTTGGCAATGAACGAAAACGAGATTGAAAGGATAGCGCGTTCGCTTGCTGCCATGAACGGCGGAGAGGTGTTGCAGTTCGACGCCTCTGGCTTTGGCGAGATGCAGCAGCTGCCCGACTTCCAAACGCTCTGCGATGAGGCCGTTTCAGGTGATGTGTCGTTGATGAGGTCAAAAGCCGAGCGCGATGCTGCCTCTGCGAGCTTGCGGATAGAGAAGAACAAGTGGCTGCCTTCGTTCGAGTTGAGCTACATCCGCGAGATGCACATTAACGATGCCGACAACGGATTGGAAGTTGGTATCTCGCTCCCTTTGTTCAGCAATGCGAGGATGGTGAAAAAGGCCAAGGCCTATGAGGTGTATTCGACGATACAGGCAAGCACTATGCTCGACAATGTTTCAAGCGCATTCATCCAAGACTATCGGGAGGCTGAAAAACTTGCAGAGACTTTGCAGTCGTTTGACGTTGGGCTTGTGCATGGCAACATAGACATGCTCAAGAAAGCGCTTGAGGCAAGGCACATCTCTACGATTGAGTATTTCACCGAAATTAATTCGTTGTACGGGATGTTGCAAACCTACTATGCCCTTCGTGCTGACTACGAGAAGGCGTTGGCGCGCCTCTACAAGCACAGGTTGTGACAATTGCAGCTTCTCAATGAATAATATTCGGCCCGCAGCGCTTCAATAAACAAAAAGTGCTGCGGGCCGTTTTGAAAGTGTGCCTTTGCGTATTCAGTTCCTTTTCGTTGTGCAAAGGCTTAGTTTAAGTAAAGCTCGTAGGCTGTCACTTGATTTTCTCGAAGATAAGTTTTTCTATTTCTTCCCTCAACTCGTCATTGTCTTTCAGGCATAGCTTAGCTGCGTCGCGTCCTTGCCCGAGCTTGGTGCCATTGTAGCTGTACCATGCTCCGCTTTTGGTTATTATCCCGTTGTCAGTGCCGAGGTCGATAATCTCTCCGAGCCTTGAAATCCCTTCGCCGAAGAGTATGTCGAATTGCGCCCTCCTGAATGGCGGCGCGACCTTGTTCTTGACGACTTTCACCTTGGCTTCGCGCCCGATTGTCACATCTCCGTCTTTGATTGGCGATCCACTGCGTATGTCAATCCTGACGGAAGCATAGAACTTCAATGCGTTTCCGCCTGTTGTTGTTTCAGGGTTTCCGAAAGGCAGGCCGATTTTTTCACGCAACTGGTTTATGAAAATGCATGTTGTTTTTGTTTTGCTTACTGCCGAAGTCAATTTCCTCAGTGCCTGCGACATCAGTCGTGCTTGAAGCCCTACTTTGTTTTCGCCCATGTCTCCTTCGATTTCCGAGCGCGGTGTCAAAGCTGCTACCGAGTCAATGACAATTATGCCGATGGCTGATGACCTGATGAGTTGCTCGGTGATTTCGAGCGCTTGTTCCCCGTTGTCGGGCTGTGCTATCCACAAATTGTCAACGTCGACTCCGAGCTTTTCGGCGTAAAACCTGTCGAATGCGTGTTCTGCATCAATGAATGCCGCCAAGCCGCCCGCTTTTTGCGTTTCGGCTATGGCATGTATGGCAAGCGTTGTCTTGCCCGACGATTCGGGGCCGTAGATTTCGATTATCCTGCCTTTAGGGTATCCGCCAACTCCGAGGGCAGCGTCAAGGGCTAATGAGCCGCTTTTGATGACTTCCACATCCTGCACGTTGTCCTCGCCGAGCCTCATTATCGCTCCCCGGCCGAAACTTTTCTCTATCTTATCCATTGCCATTTGCAATGCCTTTCGTTTTTCTTCGGGAGTCGCGTTGGGATTGAAAAGCGTGCTGTCTTCTTTTTTTGCCATAAAATTACAATTGTCGGTTTGTGTTTCTTATTTCATTATTTGTGTCGCGTGGTCTTTGACTTTTACTTCCTTGGGGCCAAACGCCTTGATGATAATCCCGTTTTCGTCAATGACGAATGTGCTGCGCAGCACGCCCATGTATTTGCGTCCGCACATTGTTTTTTCTCCCCATGCTCCGAATTGTTCGAGCAACGAATGCTCCCCGTCGCTGATGAGCGTGAAAGGCAATTGGTGCTTTTCAATGAACTTCAAGTGTGACGTTGCGCTGTCGGGGCTGACGCCGACTACTTCGTAACCTTCTTTTTTCAGTTCTTCATAGTTGTCGCGCAGGTTGCAGGCTTCGGATGTGCAGCCTGGGGTGTTGTCTTTTGGGTAGAAGTAAAGTACCAACTTCTTTCCTTTGAATGCGCTGAGGCTTATTTCTTCGCCTTTTTCGTTCAGACCCAGTATCTCAGGGGCTTTGTCTCCAACATTTAATGCCATAATGATTTTTGTTTTTCGTTGTTTTTTATTGGTTTGCAACGCGGTATTTCGCGTCGTCTTTGTCGTTTAATATGCTCAAGTAGGATCTGTATCGCGATTCGCTGATAAGTCCTTCGCTTACCGCAGCCTTGACAGCGCAGTTTGGTTCGTTGCGGTGGGTGCAGTTCCCGTAGCGGCATGCTGCTGATGCTTTGAATATTTCCGGGAAGTAATGCCCGGCTTCGTATTCGCCCATGTCAAGTGTTCCGAAGCCTTTTATGCCTGGCGTGTCGATTATGTACCCGTTGTTATCTGTTTCGTACATCTCGGAAAATGTGGTGGTGTGCATCCCTTTGTCGTGCACTTGCGAGATTGCACCCGTACGCGCGTTGCTTCCTGGCAGTAATGCATTCAGCAAGGTTGATTTGCCTACCCCCGAGTGGCCCGAAAAGAGGGTGACCTTGCCTTCAAGCAGAGGTTTCAACTTGTCGATGCCCTCGCCTGTTATTGACGATACCCTGAAGCACTTGTAACCAATGCCCGCGTAAAGGCTTTCGACGGCATCCATTGCCTTGGTTTCTTTCGTGCCGTAGAGGTCTATCTTGTTGATTATGATTTTTGCCGGCACGCTATAAGCCTCTGATGTTGCGAGAAACCGGTCGATGAACTCCAGCGAAGTGGACGGGTGGATTATCGTGACAACGAGGAACGACAAATCGAGGTTGGCGCCGATAATGTGCAATTGTTTTGACAGGTTTGACGGTTTCCTTACGATGTAGTTCTTGCGGTCGTGTATTCCTACTATCAGTGCCGTTCTGTCGTTGCCTGTCCTTACTTCTACATGGTCGCCTACTGCCACGGGGTTGGTGCTTTTGATGCCCTTGATGCGGAAGTTCCCCTTGATTTTGCAATCAACAGTCATGCCGTCATCTGTTTTGACTGCATACCAACTCCCTGTGTTCTTGATTACAAACCCGTTTTTGAATGTAAGGCACATGGCTTGTCCGTTGCGGATAGTTTCTTCTTCCATTGGCAAATATACCATTTCTTTGCCAAAGTAGTTTGTGTTATTCAGGGTGAATTAAATGGTCCTAAGAACTTATCACCATCAAGATGAATCATATGGTCTGGCATAGCAGCAATCCAAACTTCCGTTTCCCAAGCTAGTTGCTCAGAAAATTTCTTATATGTCTGAAAATCAAGAAAAGCAGACACATATATTTTTCCTGCTGTGACTTTACTTGTCATGGATTTTATCTCCAATATCCGTTTGGGATCCATTGGCCCAACTGATGTAACTGATTCCACAAAATAAATCCAATTTTTGTCTTCACGATAAAGAACAACATCTGGCATTTTGTCGTGTAAAGTAATTTCCAAGCCAAGTTGGGATAGCTTGGCTACATCTTTAACCAAATCTTTTTGGATTGTATCACCAACATACAAACATTCGGAATTAGGTGCAAAACGA
>CAZWPW010000033.1:0-13122 GCA_964635525.1 uncultured Bacteroidaceae bacterium | reverse complement strand
ACCGGGGATACCTCATCGACGGGACCCTGTTCGACTACAACTTCTCAGGCGAATACCCCGATTACGAGCTCGACATACCCTCGGACTTCACCGTATCAGGCTTGCAAGCATCGACCTCCGGCGTCATCTACGGCTGGACGGAAATACTGCAAGTCATGCGCGCCGCCGAGAACCTCGTCGACAAGAAAGGAGACTTCTTCAGGGTCTACATCCCCTACACCCAAGGCTACGGAACGTCAGGCTCGGGGTCCATCCCGGGCTATTCAACCCTCATATTCGACATCAACCTCCTCGAAATAAACCCCGACTCATAACCTTGCCAATGCCATGCTCCGGACAGTGCTGGAACTTTTGTAGAAGTGCTGTCCGAGGCTTCGGATAGTGCTTGAAATTTTCAGGAAGCACTGTTTCCCCGCTCATGCCTTTTGCTTATATTTGGGCATCACAAACAATAAACATCACACGACAATGAAAAAATATCTCGCTATTGCTTTGTTCCTGCCGCTGTGCGGATGGGAACCCTCGCACGCCTGCACGAACCTGCTGGTAGGGAAAAAGGCCTCGGCCGACGGCTCGGTGTTCATAACATATTCGGCCGACTCGTATTGCATGTTCGGGGAACTCGTGCATTTCCCGGCAGCCAAATGGGAGACGGGGACGATGCTCGACATATATGAATGGGACAGCGGGAGGTACCTCGGGCAAATCGAGCAGGCCCGGGAAACCTACAACGTCATAGGCAACATAAACGAATTCCAAGTCTCAATAGCCGAAACAACGTTCGGGGGGCGGCCGGAACTGGTCGACACGACGGCGGTGCTCGATTACGGGAGCCTGATGTACATAGCGCTGCAGCGTTCGCGGACTGCGCGCCAGGCAATAGACGTAATCACGGGCCTGGTGGAAGAATACGGGTATTGCAGCAGCGGGGAATCATTCTCGATAGCCGATCCGGAAGAAATATGGATTCTCGAAATGATCGGCAAGGGCCCCGGCAACAAAGGAGCTGTCTGGGCGGCAATGAGGATACCCGACGACTGCATATCAGCGCACGCCAACCAGTCGCGGATAAGGAAACTCATCTTCGACGACGAAGACAACTGCCTCTTCTCGCCGGACGTCATATCGTTCGCCCGTGAAAAAGGATACTTCCAAGGCAAGAACTCCGAATTCAGCTTCGCCGAAGCATACGCCCCGTACGACTTCAGCGCGGCACGCTTTTGCGAGGCAAGGGTATGGTCGTTCTTCAACCGCTTCGTGGACGGGATGGACGAGTATCTGCCCTACATCAGCGCCGAAAACAACGACGGGATGCCGCTCTACGTCAAGCCGAACAGGAAACTGTCCCTCGAAGACGTAAGGGACATGATGCGCGACCACTACGAAGGAACGCCGCTCGACATGTCGGCTGACGTATCGGCGGGGCCATACTCGTCGCCATACCGCTTCCCTCTGCTCGAATATGAAGTCGACGGCAAGAAATACTTCAACGAAAGGCCGATATCAACATACCAAACGGCATTCTCGTTCGTCTCCCAACTGCGCGCGAACATGCCTGACCCGGTCGGGGGAATAATATGGTTCACGCTCGACGACGCAAACATGTCGGTCTTCACTCCCGTCTATTGCGGAGCAGACACGGTGCCGCCGTGCTATGCAGCAAACGGGGCGAGCGACACGAAGTTCTCCTGGGACAACGCTTATTGGATATACAACTGGGTGGCAAACATGGTATACCCACGGTACAGCCTCATGTTCGCTGACCTGAAAGAAGCACGGGACAAGCTCGAAGCAGCATACATCGAAATGCAACCGGCGTTCGAGAAAGAAGCCGTCGAATTATATGACACCGACAAGGACGCGCTCAAAGAAATGCTCAACGCATACACCGTGACAGCCGCGCAAACTGCATTCGAAAGCTGGAAAGAACTCGCCGAATTCCTTATAGTAAGATACAACGACAACGTAAGGAAAGAAGTCAAGGACGGCAAGTTCGTGCTCAACGAATACGGGCGGTGCAATTCGTTCGAAAGGGTAGCGTTCGACAAGCAATTCTCCGAGAAAGTGCTCGAACTGACAGGGAAACGTTACGAAAGCCCGCAACAATAAACCGGCACACAAATAAGTAAGACAAAAAGAAACGACAATATGCAGAACCAAGATCTGTTGAATATGGTGACAGAAAAGGCCAAAGCATGGCTGTCACCGCACTACAATGAAGAAACAAGGAAAGAAGTCGAAAGGATGCTCGCCAATGACGACAAGACAGAACTCATAGACGCATTCTACAAAAACCTCGAATTCGGGACAGGAGGCCTGAGAGGTATCATGGGAGCAGGAACAAACCGGATGAACATCTACACCGTAGGAGCAGCAACGCAAGGGCTGGCAAACTACCTCAACAAAAACTTCAAGGACCTCAAACAAATATCAGTAGTCGTAGGCCACGACTGCCGGAACAACAGCCGCCTGTTCGCAGAAATATCCGCCGCAATATTCTCAGCCAACGGAATAAAGGCATACCTCTTCGACGGAATGAGGCCAACCCCGGAAATGTCATTCGCAATACGGCACCTCGGATGCCAAAGCGGGATAATAATCACGGCATCGCACAATCCCAAAGAATACAACGGCTACAAAGCCTATTGGGACGACGGGGCGCAAGTGCTTGCACCGCACGACAAAGGGATAATCGACGAGGTAAACAAAGTAACTACAGCCGCCGACATCAAATTCGAAGCAAACAAACAACTCATTGAAACCATCGGAGACGACATTGACAACGCATACCTCGACAAAGTCAAAACACTCTCAATCAACCCCGGAATAATAAAAAAGCACAGCAACCTGGCGATAGTCTACACGCCAATACACGGAACGGGAATGATGCTCATACCGCGGGCATTGAAGCAATGGGGATTCGAAAACGTAAAAACCGTAGAGCAGCAAATGGTAAAAGACGGCAACTTCCCCACCGTCAAATCGCCAAACCCGGAAAATCCCGAAGCGCTCGCAATGGCAATAGAACTGGCAAAAGCAACAAACGCCGACATCGTAATGGCATCCGACCCCGATGCTGACCGAATAGGGATAGCATGCAAAGACACTGTGGGGCAATGGGTACTGCTGAGCGGCAACCAAGCATTCGCCATATTCATACATTACATCCTCGCGCAGCGCTCAAACCAAGGCAACAACGCAGGCAATGGATTCACTGTAAAGACAATAGTTACTACTGAATTGGTCAAGGAAATAGCCGCCAAGCACGGGATAGAAATGCTCGACTGCTACACAGGATTCAAATGGATAGCACGAGAGATACGCCTCAACGAAGGCAAGAAACAATTTATCTGCGGAGGAGAAGAAAGCAATGGAGTACTCGCCGGCGACTTCGTGCGCGACAAAGACGCAGTTTCTGCATGCTGCCTGATGGCAGAAGCAGCAGCATGGGCAAAAGACAATGGAAAAACATTGCTCGAACTCCTCAAAGACATATACCTCGAACACGGATTCTCAAAGGAAACAACCATCAACATAACCAAGCCGGGCAAAACAGGGGCGGAAGAAATCAAAGAAATGATGCAAAACTACCGCCAAAACCCGCCCGCAGAACTCGCAGGATCACCCGTGGTAACAGTAAAAGACTACAGCCTGCTCAAGCAAACCGACGACCGGGGCAACCAAACAGACATAAGCATGCCCGAAACATCAAACGTCATGCAGTTCTTCACAGCCGACGGCACGAAAGTGTCAATCAGGCCATCAGGCACCGAGCCTAAGATAAAGTTCTACATCGAAGTGAAGGAAAAAATGGCAAACGCCGGCGAATACGAGCAAGCAAACCGAAAGGCGGAAGAAAAGATAGAACGCGTCAAGAAATCGCTCGCGCTCTAAAAGGGCAAAACACCCCGAAACGTAGCATAAATGCCACTATCGATTGAGATAGTGGCATTTGCGTTTTGTTGGAAATGACAGCCAGAGATGCGTGAAACGCCTCTTAGCAGAGCGTAAAACGCTGGTTGGCAGCGGGAACCAGCAGGTTATTTCCCCGGCTCAGGCAGAGCCTCAGGCGCAACTGCAACCGAATCAGGAACTGGATGCCCGCCGGCCCGGATCTTCAACCTCTTAGTGGCAACCTTGCCAAGTGCGTTGTTGTCGACCGCCAAGTGCACGGCAGACCCCGCGAGCTTGATATCCGCCATGCCGTAGCAATCCACTGCGATGCTATCGCAGTGGACCCTGATGCCAGCCTCCGCCTTGCCGTTTGACGAAAACCGCAGCTTCTTGCACCTCAAATTGCCAATCGTTACCTCTGCAAAGCCGTTGACAATGATGGCCGCCGAATCAGTCTCCCACGTTTCAGCTGCCTTGAAGCGCGCCGCGCCGTCGATGTTGACAGACCTGAGCGCAGGACTCGCAAGAGAAACTTTCACGTTCCTGAGTTCTTTCACGTCACTTGCCGGTAAAGAACCTTTCGGTGCCTTGATGGAAAGCTCCCCGCCCGAACGCTCCACAATCAAGCCGTTCACGATGCCCGAAGGCCCGTAAATCCTCAAAGAGGGCGACGGTGATTGCTCGTAGGTTATTTCGCCCGCAGCCATGAACGAGAGCTTTTCGATATTTCCAACCCTCTCAATCCTGACAATCTTGTCCTTATCCTTGCCTTGCGTGCCGCGCTGCGTCTCCGGGGATGCAGCCTGGGCAACAGCGGCGCCCATTGCAAGCGCAAAAAGAGCCGCCAGCCCCAAACCAATCATTGGGGACTTGAACTTATCCGCCTTAAAAAAAACAAATAATTTCATGGCACTAAGTTAACGATTCCATACCGCCTATACAAGGATATGGCGGGGAGAAAAACCGCTCCGCGCACGGCGGAATGCCTGCTTGGGCAGCATCCAAAGATTCCCGGGGTTCTATGCAATCTTTCCTTGGGTTGTATGTTATTTCTATTTTTACCCTAAGTTTATTTGTTTTTACCGTAAGATTACATATTTTTATCTTGCAAATACATATTTTTACCCTAAAAATAAAGATATCATTGTATGCAAGGGAACTTTGCATACTACCCAAGGAAAGATTGCCCGGCGGGCAGGGGAACGTTGCGTCTTGGCATATCATGCGCCTCTTCCCGCCGTGGCGGGATAGCATGCCGCCGTTTTCGTGCTTGAGCACCTTGTTTCTTGGTGCGTGGATTGGTTCCCGGCTTGTTGGGAGGAGTGTCACGCCTGCGCGCCTCGTGTTTTTTCGTTCCTTTTCACGATTGATATGCTCATCTCGTAAAGGAGCCACACGGGCAATGCCACCACGAGCATTGTGAACATGTCGGTTGTAGGGGTTATTATGGCGGCGAGTATGAGTATCGCCACGAAGGAGTGCCTCCTGAAACGTTTCATGGCGTTGGATGTGAGGATGTTCAGTTTCGAGAGCAGCCAGCAGAGCACGGGCAGCTCGAATGCCGTGCCCATCAGGAGGCTTGTGGTGATGAGCGTTGACATGTAGGATTCGAGGCTGATGAGGTTGGCGACTTCCGTGCTGACTTGGTAGGTCCCGAGGAACCGCAGCGTGAGCGGGAATACGATGTAGTAGCACGTTGCCATGCCTGTGGCGAACATCAGGCAGCTTGCCGTGACGAGGCGCGTGGTCCAGCGCCGTTCGTTGTCGCGCAGGGCCGGGGCGATGAAGCTGAATAGGACGTATATGGCGTAGGGCGAGGCAACGAGCAATCCGGTGAGCAGCGCCACCTTGAGGTGGGTTATGAACTGTGCCGTTAGGCCGGTGTTGATGAGGTTTATCTTGAAATCAAGGGTGCCGGTTTGCTGGAAGCTCGCTCCTGCCATCTCGAGGAGGCGGTATGTGATGAACCTGCCATCGCCGGGTGCGAGTATTGCGGCGAACACTTCGTCTTTGAATATGAATGCCAATGTGCTGCATGCTGCGGCTGCTATGGCGATTTTTATCAGTGCGCGCCTGAGTTCCTCGAGGTGTTCCCAGAATGTCATGCTGCCTTGTTGCACGGGCAAGGTATGTTTCGGGTCATTTGCCGCTTGGCTATTCGTTGCTGTCGTTGCCTTTTGGGCCGTTGCCTTGCGTGTCGTCGTCGAGGCCCTTCATTCCGTCTTTGAAGCTTTTCACTCCTTTTCCGATGCCTTTCATTAGTTCGGGTATTTTCTTCCCTCCGAAGAGCAGGAGTACTACGATGACGATTAGTAGTATTTCGGGTGTTCCTAATCCAAACATGGCTTTAATTGTTTCTTGTGAGGTATTTTATCAGGGCGTATCCCGCGAAGGTTTGTAGCATCATTCCCGGCCATCCTCTTGTGAGGTCTTTTGCGGCGAGGGCCAAGTCTGCGGTGATTATCCATTCACACAGAGTGCCGGCAGCTTGGTATGCTATGACTACTGCTGCGATGAGCGGCAATGTTGCGCGTTTGTACTTGTGCGCGGCGTATCCTGCGGCGAGCGCGAGGAGCGTTGACTTGGCGGTTATTGTTGCGAGCGCGCTTGCCGCCGGCATGCCGAAGAGCAATGAGTTTGCCATTGGCGAGAGCAGGGCGGTGACGAGTCCTGCTTTCCATCCGTACTTGTATGCTCCTATGAGCGTGAAGAAGTATATCGGCAGCCATGTTGTGCCTCCTTGCGGGATGAGATGCGCTATCTGCGGCAGTATTATGTTGCCTGCCGCGAAGATTGCTGCCACGGCGTATGTCCTTGTGCTTCTGTATGGCAGTGTTTGCAGTTTGAGTGTTGTTTCCATTGTCTGCGTCTTTGTTTTGTTGTGTTTCGTTGCTATTCTGGTTGCAGCAGTTTGCTTTGTGCGATAATGTTCTTTCTTTTGATGAAGAGCGTAGCAAATTTACATTCTGCGGTGCTGCCTTGCAAATCCCAGGGCAATAAGTTTCAGTTGTTTGCCGTTCTGCCGGATGCCTTGGCACCGGGTATGTTTGCCTCGGTTTCCCTTATGCTTTGCATGTTGTCTCCATGAACTTGTTGATGAGATGCAGCACTTCTTCGGGGGTAGTGGCGTTGCTTGCCAGTTTTTCAAGGGGGCAGATGCCGTCTTTTTTCCTGTTCATGATGAACTCGACTTTCTTGCCGCATTCCACTTCTACCCCTGCATTTTGCAGCATGTCGCATGCTGGGATGCTTATTATTCCGGCGAAGAGCCTTTTTATCTTTCCGAGCGCCATGATTGCTGCGGCTGCTTTCCCCACGGCTTTGTCGGCCACGTCTGCTTCGTTGAGCATCGCGGGGTTGTTTTTGTATATGTCATGCAGGTCGGCTATGCCCGGTTTTGTGAAGGTGTGTATTGTTCCTTCTTTCCTTATTGCGCATGAACAGTTTGTTTGTTTGAGGATGTCGGCCAATTCTTGCATCATAGGGTGTTTTGCTTGAGTTTTTCGACGTATCGGTCTATGGTGTGGAGCTCTTTGGGTATGTCTATCCTTTGCGGGCAGTGCGGGCTGCATTGCCCGCATCCTATGCAGTGGTTAGCTTGCCTTAGCTTTGGCACGCTTCTGTCGTATCCTATTAGGAATTCGCGCCGTGCTTTGCGGTAGTTTTTGTCTTGCGTGCTTGCCGATATTTTATCTTCATTCAGGCATTTGTTGTAGTGCAGGAGTATTGCGGGTATGTCGATTCCGTAGGGGCATGGCATGCAGTATTTGCAGTCGTTGCATGGTATTGTGTCGAATTGCATCATGAGCGTTGCCACTTGTTGGAGGAAGTCGAATTCTTCTTCGCTTAGCGGTGTGAGTGGCGAGTATGTTGCCAGGTTGTCTTTCAGATGCTCCATTCGTGTCATTCCGCTTAGCACTGTGAGCACGTTAGGGAAACTTCCTGCGAATCGGAACGCCCATGATGCCACGCTTTTTTCGGGTTCTCGTTCTTTTAGTTTTGCCATGATGTTGTTAGGCACGTTTGATAGTCTTCCCCCGAGCAGTGGTTCCATTATTATTGCCGGTATGTTTCGTTTGGCGAGTTCGTTGTAGAGGTATTCGGCATCGGTGTTCCTTGGGTTGTTTAGTTCCGCGTATTTCCAATCGAGGTAGTTGAGTTGTATTTGCGCGAAGTCCCATTTGTATTTTTCGTGTTCTGCGAGCAGTTTGTCGAACACTTTTATGTCTCCGTGGTATGAGAATCCGAGGTTGCCTATGCGTCCTGCGTCCCTTTCGGCGAGGAGGAAGTCGAGTACTCCGTTTTTGATGAAGCGCGATTCATATTCTTCTATTCCGCCCATTCCCACACCGTGCAGTAGCATGTAGTCGATGTGGTTGGTTTGCAATCGTTGCATTGAGTTGCGGTATATTGCTATTGAGGCTTCTTTTTTCCACGTCGATTGCGCGTAGTTCGATAGCTTGGTTGCAATGAAGTATTTGTTGCGCGGGTGCCGGCTGAGTGCTATTCCGGTAGATTGTTCCGATAGTCCTTGGCAATATAACGGTGATGTGTCGAAGTAGTTGACCCCGTGTTCTATGGCATAGTCGACGAGAGTGTTGACCATGTCTTGGTCTATTGCTTCGTTGCCTTCGCGCGCGCTTTTGCCTCCAACTGATGGCAACCTCATCATGCCGAAGCCGAGCAGTGACACTTTTTCGCCTGTTTTGGGGTTTGTGCGTAGCGTCAAGTCTTCTTTGGCTGTTTCCGTTGCTGTTGCAGTGGTGTTGCTTGTGTGCGTGCATGCTTGCATTCCGGCCGTTGCCAATGCAGCCGCGCATGCTGTTTTTATGAAATCCCGCCTTGTGAGAGTGTTCTTTGCGTTTTTATTCTTGTGGTTGTCCATTGTGTCCGTTGTTTGGTTGTTGGGGATGTTCAGATGGTTCTGTGCATTTCGTTTCCTTCAACGTATATTGCGGTGAAGGGTCGTGCAGGGCAGAGGTTTTCGCACGCTCCGCACCCGATGCACCGTTCCGTGTTGATGGCTGGTATTTTGGGTGCTGCGTTGTTGCTGTCCTGCGGTGCTATCATGACTATTGCCCCGGTTGGGCAGTGCCTTGCACAGTTTCCGCATTCAACTCCGTCGGATAGCGGGACGCAGTTGTTTTTGACCCACACGGCGTGTCCTATCTGTATTGATGATTTCTCGGCTGCCGTGATTGGCAATATTGCCCCTGCGGGGCAGACTTCTGAGCACCGTGTGCATTCTGGCCGGCAGTATCCCCGTTCGTATGACATGACGGGCTGCAGCAGTGTTGCGAGCTTGGCGGATGGCCTTAGGACTTCGTTTGGGCAGGTAGACACGCAAAGCTGGCATCCCGTGCATCGGCGGAAGAAGTCGCTTGCGCTTCTCGCTCCTGGCGGAATGATTGGCGCGGCTCTGTTTGGTATCTTTTTGTCTTCTATGATTGCCAGGCCTCCGTCAACTTTCATTTCCTGCGCTTTGACGGCTGCTGTGGTGGCAATCATGGCCGTGGTTGTGAGGAACCGCCTTCTTGAATCGTCAGTTTTTCCCTTTTCTTTTGTTTGTCCTCCAACCACGGCGGTATTGCCTTTGTGTTTGCTGCGGTATGTTATGGCGTGCGAATTGCATTGTTCTATGCAGTCCATGCAGGCCACGCAGCGGCTATAGTCTATTTCATGTTTTTCAACGTTGATGCACGATGCCTTGCATCTTCGTTCGCATTTCCTGCAATTGATGCACTTTGATGTTTCAATCACTGGTTTGAGCCATGCTATGCGCGCAATGAATCCTAATATTGTCCCTACCGGGCAAATTACGTTGCAGTAGGTCCTCCCGTTGCGCCATGCCAGGAAACCGATGATTGCGAGGGTTGCAAGCGAAAGCGTGAATGCCGGCAAGCTTTTTATCCACACGCTCGTTTCGTAGAATGCGTAGCTGTCTTGCCTTTCTGCAATCCATGCGAGCATGTTGTTGGCTGATTGCCATATTGGGGCAAAGATGTTTCCGGCTATCCTGCCGTAGGCGGCGTATGGGTCGAGCAGGGCGATGAGCGGCCCTATGCTTGCAATCACTGCTGCCGCGAAGAGGGCGAGGATGCCCCAACGCGCCCATTTGATTGCCGGTGAGTAGGAGTAGCGGTTTGTTTTCTGCTTTTTCCCGAACCACCCGGCAATGTCTTGCAGTACGCCTAGCGGACAAATTATTGAGCAGTAGATGCGCCCGAAAACCAGTGTGGCAGCTATTAGCAAGGCGGTTATCAGGAGATTGGCCGAGAGCAGGGCAGGGATGAATTGTATTTTTGCTGTCCATCCGAGCCACGCGTGTATTGTTCCTGTGAAGTCAAGGAACAGCAGTGTGATGGCGGTGAAGAAAATCAATGACAGCGCTAACCTGATTCGTTTCAACATTCTATTCTGGTTTAGAGGTTTGGTCATGTCTTGGCTATGTGCTTCCCTTTCGCATGGCCCATCCCCGCCTATGCAAAATTATGCGCAAGTGGGGTATAGCATGGATGCATATTACTGTTTATGTTACCAATTTTACAGTTTGCATTCACTGTGCCGGAGCGTAGTAATGCTTGTGTGCAAGGTAATTAATGATTCCTTTTGTGTCAAGTGCAGGCGGGTAATTTTTTGTTGGGAGATTCGTAAGGCTTCGCGTTTTTGGAGTCCTGCTTGGCAAATATAAATGAAGCGGAGGCAGTTGTTATCCTACCTCCGCTTTGCTGTTATATTTCGTGTCTGGGTTGTGCTATTCTACACCAGATGTGCGATAAGCTCCTCCCTGTCGCCGTAGAGCATGTCGATGACTGGTATTTCTATCATTGTGTAGCAGCCTGGCGCTTGTTTCATTGATGCGCGTGCGGTGTTGACAAGCACTTGCGCGGTGAGTGCCGGGTTGTTGATGCGCATGTTGAACTCGAAGAGCTGGTTGTGAGTCATTCCCGACACGCCTTTCCTTGTCATGTTGACGCCGTGCCCCATGTCCTTGAGTTCGTCGACCGAGGCGACTTGCACCACATGCGTTTCGTCACTGGCGAAGTAGTCGTCGGCCTTGATTGCTTTGCTTACCTCCTCGAGCGTGTGTCCATCTTCAATTTCCACGTAAACCATCCTGCGGTGGATGCCAGTGCCTGCCGGGATAGTCATTGACAATGCCGCCTTGACCCCCTTGACGGCTTTGACCGCTACGGTATGCCCCATGCTCATGCCAGGACCGAAGTTAGTGTAGGTGATGCCTTTCGGGGCGAGACCTTGCAGCAAAGCCCTTACTACAGAGTCGCTTCCCGGGTCCCATCCCGCCGAGATTATTGCCACGGCACCATTTTCTTTTGCCGTCTTGTCAAGCGAGCGGCGCAGATGGACGATTTGCGTGTGAACGTCGAAGCTGTCCACTGTATTTATCCCGAGCGAGAGGCATTCTTTGGCGTATGATTCTACGCTGCGTGTTGGCGTGGCCAATATTGCAACGTCTACGCGGCTCAACTCTTTGATGCTTTTGACCACTTGGTAGCCCTGAAGTTCTGCCGGCTTGTCCATATCTCCGTTGCGGCGCACGATGCCAGCTATTTCAAAATCAGGCGACGCTTGCAGTGCTTCCAGCGTGTAACGTCCTATGTTGCCATATCCGATTATGGCTGCTCTTGTCTTTTCCATCGTGTGTGAATGTTAACATGTTTGTGGACGCAAAAATATCCGTTAGTCAGCCACGGGCGGCTGGTGCAGAAGTTAATAAATGTTATTCTGCCCCGTGCAGCCCGTGCTTTGCGCTTGATTTGCCCCTGCCGGGCGGCGAATGCCATGCGTAGCAGGTGTTAGTTGCAAAAATATTTGTATTTTAGCTTTGCATTAGCCGGAGCCCGGTTATAAATATTGACAGGATGAATAAGAAGATAGAACTGAAATTGTTGAGTGTTGCCGGTGCTCAAAACAGTTCCCGCATCTTCGCTTTTATAATGGGCGAGAAGGATGGGGAGCGATACTTCCCGATATTGGCAAATGAGACCGAAGTGCAGGCGGTGGTTGCGCAAATGCAAAATGTCAACGTGCAGCGCCCTCTCATATACGATGCTTTTGCAGAGTTCATCAGGATGGCAGGGCAGTCGCTGGCCGAAGTAGTAATCTGCAATGCTGTCAATGGGGTGTTGTATGCGCATCTGGTGTTCCAGGAGGGGGGTAAAGTCGAGTCGAGGGCTGCCGATGCCATTGCGCTGGCCTTGCATTTCTCTTGCCCGGTTTATGCCTTGGAATCGATAGTGGAGGCTGAAAACATTGTCCCATCGGCTGCCTCAAAGAAGCAACGCTCCGTCGGCGAGGAGATAGAAAGGCTGAACAAGAAACTTCAAAAGGCAATCGTGTCAGAAGACTATGAAACGGCTGCCAAGATACGCGACATAATAAGAAGCCTGAGCGAACAAAACAACGGCGAGGGCGAGGACATTTCGGAGGTTTGACAGTGGATTCCAGAATCTTTTATTCGCCAAAGGTAGAAACATCGCTTGAACTAGACGAAAGCGAATCACAGCATTGCCAGAGAGTGCTAAGGTTAGGCGAAGGCGACGAGATAGTAGTTACCGACGGCAAAGGGCGTTTCTTCAAGTCAGTCATCAAGTCAGCATCCAAGAAACGTTGCACGCTTGAGATCATTGAAACCAAGCAATGGAGCAAGCCTTGGCGCAACCATATACACATAGCTATCGCCCCGACGAAAAACATCGACCGCATCGAGTGGCTTGTCGAGAAGATAACCGAAATAGGGTTTGACGAACTGACTTTCTTGGATTGCCGTTACTCCGAACGCCACCGCGTCAATATGGACAGGATTGAGAGGATACTGGTCTCTGCAATCAAGCAATCACAGAAAGCATTGCTGCCGAAGCTCAACGCGATGCAGGCTTTCCACGATTTCATTGCGGCAGAGCGAACCGCCAAGAAGCTCATAGCGCATTGCCATGGCACGCTCAGAGAGCCTTTGCACGGAACAATCAGCGGCGGGGAAGATGTGGTTGTCATGATAGGGCCAGAAGGCGGCTTCAGCAATGACGAAGTCGACGATGCCTTAAGTGCCGGCTATCTCCCGGTTTCATTAGGGGCTTCAAGGCTGCGCACCGAGACGGCGGCCTTGGCTGCGTGCGTGGTTGTCAACATGCTGAACCAGAGGAAACCCCCTCGGTTGCGTGCAGGCACGAAAAAGGGGGGCTGCCAGGAATGCCCCTCTGTTTCCAT
>CAZWPW010000032.1:0-13133 GCA_964635525.1 uncultured Bacteroidaceae bacterium | reverse complement strand
CATAGCCCGCAACTCATCAAGGCTTTTGCGCCTGATTATTTCTTGTTCGCTCAAATCCAGAAAGTTCACCATTATTGTAACGTTTGACCGTAGGGGATTTTCCCTGCAAATTTAGCAAATAATTCCGTTAACGGTGAATTTAGGCCACCAATGCAAGCATATTTGCAAAAAAATGGGAAAGACCTTGCCAGGCAATCGAACCGGAGTTTTTCCCTTGGAAGAGTGCCTATTTATCAACTCCTAAAAATGAATTCTGCATAACTCCTTCCCGTGTGACAACCCGCCCGAAGGTCAAAAATACGATTATCGGAATGATAGCAAAAAGACGAGAAACCCAGCAATTAGTAAAGCAAAACCAAGGAATTGCTTAACCGAAAACTTAACAAAAGTTAAAAGTAGCCAGTTTCCGGAAACATACAACCCAAGGGCGGAAAACATACAACCCAGGAGCCAAAAACATACAACCCAAGCCGCCCTTGGGTTGTATATCTTTTTGTCAATTCGCCGGGCATCCAAAACCGGCTCGACACCTTATATAATAAGCTTGGCATCTTTAACATATTGTCCTGCCTCCATTTCGTGGAAGGCTCGCCGCAGAGTCGTGAAAAGCATGCGATGGGGTTGTTGCCTTGGCCGGGGTTGCCGTAACGATTTCAGAACAACATCCAGACGAGGGTTACGTTGGCATCGAGCGGTCCCCACCGGTTTATCGTTTCGTAGCCTGTGTGGAAGCGTATCCCGTCGGTGTACTCGTAGGTCTGGCTGTCGATATAGAAGTATCCGAGGCAGAGTCCGAAGTCCATTGATAAGGATTTGTTGAACCTTATTTGGTAGCCGCCTGTGAGTCCTCCTCCCATGATGTCACCTTGCCGCCCGGTGTCGGAGAGTTTGATGTTGAACGTTCCCATCTTGTACATCGCTCCGAGGTATCCCCTGCTTTTCTTGCCCATGTAGTAACGCAGCTGCGGTGCTGTTTCCCACAGTGCGTAGCGTCGGTTGTTGTTGCTCCACGTCCATGACGTGTATGATATGTTCGCCATGACTCCTATACTTTGTGTTATGCGCCATTCGAAGCCGATGTCAGGTGTGAGCGTTGCCCAGCGCAGCAGGTTTGCCCTCACTGCAAATGTGTAATGGCTTTGTTTATTGGCCAAGGCTGCCAGTGTGTAGGCTTCGTGGCGGCCTTGTTCGGCCTTTGCCTCTGCCATGCGCGTTGCTTTCGCATAAAGTTGCCTGTTGTATGCCTCGACGTGCGCTACGGCTTCCTTGCCGGTTGTTTGGGCAACCCTTTCGACTGTTGCGGGGAAAGTGACGACGACCACGTCGCCTATTGTCCCGTAGTACAGGCTGTCGTAATACTGGTCTTCGACGAACATCTTATCGTTGACACCTGCCCGTGTGATGAGTTGTGACTTAATGCGCAGGCACCGCATGTATGCCATGCTCCTCGGTGTTGTGCCTTCGGATGCTGATGCCGAGTAGCTTGTCACGCTGATGTACCGCCATCCGTTTTCGAGCGCGTCTATGTTATCAGTGAGCACCTCTACAAGGCGTGCCATCTCTTCGGCGTTGGTGCTCCAGCGCGGGTTGAACACTTCCTTTCCTGGAATGAAGCGGAAGATGAAGCTCATCGTACCTGTGCTTTCCTGAGCCTTGATTGGCGGCAGCAACAGCAAATGGAACAATGCCGCGAGCAAGTATCTTGCAATTTTATTCATGCCGCAGGTATGTTTTTTGCAATACCGTCAAAGCCGAAGAGACAACGGGCAGGCGGCATGTGCGATGGCCAAGGCTTCATTCTGCCCCTGCCTGCCGCTGCCTGCTTTGCTTGTTTATTTTTTATCTGTCCCTTGCCCACATTTTGCAGTTTTGCCCTTACGGAGCGTAAAGTTACCAAAAAAATACGCTATTCACAAAAGCAATATAGCTAAAAATGTGCAGTATGCGCTTAGGCTGGGGACATCGTTATTCCAGCTTTGAACGATGTCCGAACCATATCACAACAATGAAACACAGCAAAGGCAGGGCGAACGACACGTTGACGGCGGGCATTCCGAAGACCGTTCCCATGTCGATGACGGCTGCCTGCACGGGGGGAAGCACCGAGCCGCCAAGGATAGCCATGATAAGCCCTGCCGCGCCAAACTTGGCATCTTCGCCAAGCCCGCGCAGGGATATGCCGTATATTGTCGGGAACATGAGCGACATGCACCCCGACACGGCAACGAGGCAGTACATCCCCAAACGGTCTTGGAAGAATATCACCCCTATCGTGAAAGCACAAGCGGCAATGGCAAGTGCCTTGAGCAACTGGCCCGGGTTGAAATACTTCAATAGGAACGTGCACACGAAACGGCTCACGCAAAACAATGCCATTGCGGCAATGTTGTAGAGCTGCGACCTCACTTCGGCATCTTGCTCGCTCATGCCCTCGGCCATGAAGACGCGCGTCCCGTACTGGATTATGAACGTCCAGCACATTATCTGCGCGCCGACGTAGAAGAATTGGGCTATGACCCCTTCGCGGTAACGGCGCAAGGAAAAGATGCGGCGCAGGGTCGGTAAAAAGTCTATCTCCCGCGATTCGCCTCCGCCCTTGGGCATCTTGGTGAAACGAACCAAAAGGAACACGGCAAGTATGACAAGCCCGATGGCTAAATAAGGTGCAATGAGGATTGAAAGGTCTGAATCGCGCACTGCGGCATACTCTGCCTCGTCAAGCAGGGCTCGCGCCTCGGTGTCCAGCGGGTTGAGTTTGTTCTGTATGTAATTCATGGCCACGTACATCCCCAGCAACGAGCCTATGGGGTTGAATGCCTGCGCAAGGTTCAAGCGGCGCGTAGCGGTCTGCTCGCTGCCCATGGAAAGGATGTAGGGGTTGCTGCTCGTCTCAAGGAAGGACAGTCCGCACGTCATGATGAAATATGCCGCGAGAAAAGGATAGTACTCGCCCGTCATCTTGGCGGGGAAAAACAGCAATGCTCCTATGGCGTACAATGCCAGGCCGAGCAGCACGCCGGCCTTGTAGGAATAGCGGCGTATGTACATCGCCGCCGGGAAGGCCATGGCAAAGTATCCGCCATAGAAAGCGACTTGCACCAGCGCGCCTTCAGTAACGCTCATGCGGAATATCTTCGAGAATGCCTTGACCATGGGATTCGTTATGTCGTTGGCAAAGCCCCACAACGCAAAGCAACTTGTTATTAATATGAACGGGACAAGATAGCTCACTCCGTTCCAAGTAAGCAGCGGCCCTGCCTTGGCGCCGCCGGTTTTTACTTTCTTCATGCTAGCCGAAATAGTTGGTTAATGCTATGCCGGCGGGCAGGAGATGCCTTCGCTGCTCTGCAAAGGCATGGCAAAGCCCGTCCGGATATGCAACGTTACGAAAATAATTGGAAAAAACCTTTCTTAACGGGGAAAAAGAAAAGCCGGCAGGCTCAGGCTGATTGCCCTGAACTTCGCCAATTCCCAGATTTTATATGCGTACCGTAGGCTGAGGAGCAGGATGTTCGACTTGACCCCGTTCGTTCGCAATGCCTTGAGATGGTCTTTCATGATTTGCCTGTGGCTTTTGAAACCAGATGTGGATGCTCCCCCCTGTCGCATGGCGACGAAGTCCATTGGCAAGTACCTCGCTTTGATGTTGTTGATGTAGATGAGCCTGAGCAGGTTCTCGAAGTCGGCAGCTATCTTGTATGATATGTTGAATCCCCCGTATTTCATATATACCTCGCGTTTGCAGTAGAACGATGGGTGGGCGGGCATGAAGCCCAAGGGCATGAGACAACGGCGGAAAGGTTTTGAGGAGTAGTGGCGGAGGCATTTTGACAGGTCTTTGCGGCTGACGTAATGCACGTCTCCATATACGGCATCGGCATCGCTGGCGGCCAAGGCTTGTGCCACTCTCTCGACGACGGTGCTGCCTGTGTAGAAGTCGTCGGAGTTAAGGAATCCTATGACATCGCCTGTTGCCATTGCTATCCCTTTGTTCATGGCATCGTATATCCCGCCGTCGGGTTCGCTAACCCACCGCAGGCGACCTTGGTAGAGTGGTTCGCATTGGCGTATCAATTCTATGGTGCCGTCGTTTGACGCTCCGTCGACTATGACATGCTCGATATCTGTGTATGTTTGCGCCAGCACGCTGTCTATTGTGTCCAGCAGAGTGGTGGCACTGTTGCTTGTTGCCGTTATGACAGAGATTTTCATGCTTGCGTCACTTGATAGTCCTTTGCCTTATTTCCCGCGCCGGGTTGCCTTTGTATATCGTGTACGGCTCCAAGTCATGGTTTGCCACCGAGTTGACTGAAAGCACCGAGTGCGAACGCATCGTCACTCCAGGGCAGACTATTGATTTTGCTCCCACCCAGCTTCCGTCTTCTATCGTTATACCTGCGGTCATTAGGTCGAAAGTTGCTTTTTCGTAGTCGTGGTTCCCGCACAGCAGCATCGCCCCTTGGCTTATGCACACGTTGCTGCCTATCCTTACTTCGGCGAGGTTGTCAATCCAGACGTTTTCGCCTATCCATGTGAAGTTTCCTATTTCGAGCTTCCACGGGTATTTGATGTTTACCGATGGCTTTACCACCACTCCTTCCCCCACTTTTGCCCCGAAGAGCTTTAGCAAAAACACCTTGAGGCGTGAAAATGGATTCAACGGGTTGATGAAAAACAATACGTTGAAGATGTACCAGATAGCTATTTTAAGCACGCTCGCGCCTGGCGAGTACCACGAATTGTCATATTTCGATAGGTCGATTTTTGGTTCATTCATATACAAATTCCGGTTTGTCTCCGCCGTTGAGTATCCATTCATAGAGTTGCTTCATCTTCATGCCAATAACACCGACGGAATATTTCTCTTTGATTAGCTTCATGCCGTTCATTCCCATCTGCATCCGTTCCTGCTCAGACAGGCTGACAGCTGCTTCCAATGTTTGGTTTATCGTGTCCTGGTCATTGCTTATCCACCATCCGCAGCCGTACTGTTCGAGTTCCTGCCAAGGCATACCTCTCGATGCAATAACCGGCACGCCGCGTGCCAAGGCCTCTGCTACTATCATGCCGAAGTTTTCGAAGTCGCTTGGCACTGCCAAGCAGCTCAGCGCGCTTACCGCTTCGTCTTTTGCTTTCCCTGTCAGGAAACCTGCAAATCTAACATTCTTCAGCCCCAGCCTCTCGGTTTCTTTGCGCAGGAACGTTTCGTAATGTTTATCGTCCTCGCCGATGATAACAAGTTCTGCGTCCCCCAACTTAGCACGCAGGGCATCGAAAGCGTATATCAACCTTTCGATGCGTTTGCGCGGATGCACCCTGCCCAAATAACCTATTTGCAGCTTCGTCTTGCGAGGGATAGGGCGACCAGCGATGCCCTCGGTGGCAACTGGGTTGGGTATCACCGCCACGGGATTGGTGAATCCCAAGTTCCGGTAATGCTCCATTTCCTCCATGCATGTGGCATGCGTGCATGCTGCCCGCTGCAAATCCGCTCCTTGCCAAAGTGCCAACGATACCCTTTTGGCGAAAGACGAGTGAGCCAGTGCCCCTGGGTAGAGCATTCCCCGCAGCGTCACAGCCCAAGGCCTGCCCTGCCTTTGCGCATGGCGGACTACAGCGTGTCCGAAATATTGCCATAGCCCTTGTACGTGGTAGATGTCATATACAGGCCGCCGCTCCAATGTTCGGCGCATGCCAGGCACGTAGCCTAACCTCTTGTTCGCCATCGGCCTTGTGTAGTGTATCGTGGCATCGGCAGCTACTAACTCTTCGTTTGCAGCCAATGGCGGCATGATGATTTCCGCCTGCGCCCCCGCTTGTTGCAAGGCGCAGAGAGTAAGGTAGGTGCTTTGTGCAGGCCCTCCCATTTTGACATTTAGCGAGCCGGAATGAAGGATTCTCATCGTCGTTGCGTCATTTTAACCATGGTGCCGGCGGGTTTTGACCGTACAAGCAATCAATCATATACTTTGCCATTACCTTTCCTCCGGCACGTGTTTTAACCCATTCGTGCCTGAAGAGACGGTTCTGCCTTATTTCATCAATATTCTCAATGCAATGCCGCAACAGACCGGCCAGTTCCTTGCTGTTGCCCGCAGCGAAAGTCGCCCCGCAACGCTTGTCGCCGAGCAAGGCCTTTGCCCCGCACATGTCGCTGCATATCACGTAACACCCGCAGCCCAACGCCTCGTTGACCACAGCGCCCCAACCGTCGTAAAGGCTCGGCAGCACCAGAACGTCCTGCTCCATTAGCCATGCTGGCATCTCGGAGTTCATTTTCGTTCCTGCAAATTCGACTTGGCTAAACCCCTTGGCCTGCCGCCGCAATGCAGACAATTGGTTTCCGTTGCCGACAATGCACAGGCGGTAGCCAGCCAACTGCCCACATGCCGCAATGAGCGTGTTGACAGATTTCAACCGGCTCAAGCTGCCGGCAAAGGCGAAGCTGGCATCGCCTTTCGGTGCATCTTCAAAGGCATCGGGCAACTCAGGCATCTTGGTGCAATAGCCGAAAGGGAAAACTTTCCACCCGCGCAGCAGAGAGCCGTAGTAACCGACTGCCTCTCTGCCTATGGCAAAGACATATTTCACGTGCCTGGCATATTTCATGTCCATAAGCATAAACCTCAAGCGGTGCAACCACAGCGGCTTGCCATTGCTCCGCCCTAAAGCGTACGTTGTGGGCAACTCGACTATCAAGCCCCTTGCCACTTCATGCTTGAGGCTTCTCTTTAAGGCAGAGAAAACAAAAGCGTAGCCCCTGATGCCTGAAAACAGGTGTATGCTATCATCCTTCCTCTCGCTAAGCAACTTATCAACCTCCGAATCGTCGGGGGCAATGAACACCTTGCAATGCTCCAAGCCGGCGAAGGAAGGCAAATCCCACCCCATGCTCCGTCGTGCTTGTCTGACGGCCTCGCCAGCAACAACCGTAACATCATCCACCCTGCCGTCGCCAAGCAATTCAGTGATGTACGGCAACTGGTGCGGGCTCATGCAGTTTTGCCAGAATACTAATCTCATGTGCAGGAGGTTTGGTTATGTTTGCGGCAGCTGTTCTTGTTGTAGCACGCCAAGCTGAAACCTAAAATCATCCACAATGGCATGCATTTCACGCCAGTGCCGAACGGCGCGTAGGCTTCAAACAGCGAATTAATGAAATATATCCAAAACAACAGGAAGAGGATTGTATTTATTTTCCCGTCCCTCTTGACCTTGATATTGACGTATTTGCCTATCTTGAACAAAAAAGCGAAGACTACGAGAGAACCTATTATCCCATACTGGCACACGATGGCTATAGGGAAACAATCGAGGTAGTTGAAGCCCGAGCCGAACCAAAGATTCCCGGGCAAAGTCTCAATGGCAGCGAATACCAAGCTCACACGCCCCGACGAAACATCATCAAGGTCGGATATGCTCCTGCCCGAAAGTATTATGCTGTTGACAAGCACGTCGTAGAAGCCCTTGCTTGCGAACAAATAAACCACGCAAGCTATGCACAATATTATAGTGAGGATTCTTGCCTTTTTGTTCTTGGTCATGAAAACGAAGTACAGCACTGCGAAGAGAAACCCGGCAATCGTCGCCCGCGACTTCGTCAGGAACATAACAACGATGGATATCACTACCGCGACGACGAGCAATGCCCTCTTGGCCAACCTGCCCTTGGTGTCCCAAGCTAACAACGCTATTATGCTGCCTGCAAGCAATATCGTGGCGTATGAATTCTTGCCGCGCACCAAATATGTATTGCCATAGATATCGCTGCCTGCCAAGTATGTGTAATATATCGACAGAGCCAATACGACAGAGAAGGCAAGATAAATAAAGGCTATGTTATGCAACTGCTTCTCTGAACCGCAAGCGTTCCAAAACACGAACGAGGTGATAAGAATCAGGCAAGAGGAAACAACAAGCCTCATATACCCGGTAGTGTAATCATTGCCAGTGACGGATTCAAGAATGAAAGATAGCAGAACAAACAGGAACAGGAAAGCGTAAACAAAAGCGAGCTTCGTGGAGAAGAAATATTTCAATCGCGACAAGAACAAGACAAAAGCAGGCAGGACCCAGCTCAACTTCAAATATACGTCGAGGCCGGATGCCAGGAACGCGGGCACCTGTGACAACAGACTGCAAGCAATAGCAAAATAGAACGAAATGACGGCTAACGGATTCATAGTCCCTCTCTGAAATCCTTGATAACCTTGGCTGGAACGCCAGCCACGCGGGTGTAGGGAGGGACATCCTTGGTAACCACCGCACCCGGAGCAACGTGCGACATCTCCCCAACTGTCTTGCCAGGAAGGATGACCGTCTGCGTCGAGCAAACAGCACCACGGCATATCCTGACATCCTTCAAAACACCCTCCTTCGCTATGCAATCGCCATCGGGAGAATACCTGTGCTGCCCGGTAACGACGATAGCACGCGTGCCGACCTTGGCATAATCGTCAATGACTATGCTTGACCCCTTAGCACCGAAAAGCAACGCTTCAATGCCTATATAGCAATTATTGCCTATCACCAGATCGAAGCTGCCGCAAATCTTCGCGCTGGAGGTGATTTCACAACCCTTCCCCACCCTTGCGCCGCACCAGCGGAGCAGGCAGGACTTGAGCGCATGGCATCTCGACTCTGGCAGGAACTTGCACACGAGGCGGTAAAGGGCGAGTTTCTTTGTGTTCATACAGACAATAGGTTTAATGAGCAAGATTCTTGTACAATACCCTCTGCTTGGCAAGCAACAGGAGCAAATATAGCGTTTGCATCAACAACGACGACAACGCCATAGCCAACGCCCCTCGACCCCCGAGAGCCATGGCGCAATAGGCTACGCCCATGGTCATAAGGTCGCGGGCAAGACGGGTCACGAAAAGGAACCAGTTATGGCCGAGCGCAATCATGTTTTGGGTCAAGACGTTGGTCAGGCTGCTTACCACGGTAGTAAACATGCAGACGTTAAGAACCGCACGCAAACCAACGTAGGTATCGCCATAAAGCGAACACAACCAGCCCGACAGCGCGGCGACAATAGCGAACGGCACCAATGTAGAGGCCAAATTCGCCATGGCCATCTTCTTAAGCACGCTCTTGTTGGAAGCTATGTTGTTGTTGCTCGCCGAGAGGTGGGACAAGGAAACATTACGCAACGCGCCCGGGACAAAAAGCATGACCGCCATCCATTGAGCTGCAACCGAATAGATGCCTAACTCGCCGTAGCTCGCCACCTTGATTAATACGACAGTCGCTATCCAATGAGTCAACGAGTAGGAACTCTCCTGCAAGGCTACGGGCAACGAGAACTTGGCAATCCTCTTGTAATCATCTTTGCATACTTTTACGGCATCGATTTGCTGGATGTGCTTGCGCAACGAGACGCGGTTGAACATGCAGTTGGCAAGCAACGAGGCTGCCAAGGCAATCACCGCGCCGTCAATGCCGTAGAAATAGGTCAAAGCGACACTCAAGACGAAGGTCACCACGCCGGAGAGCAGATTGTTGAACGCAATAGCCTTGTAAGCGTTGAAGCCAGCAAGCTCGCCAATCTGCGTCGTGTTGACGGCATTGAACACTATGGCAACGGCCGACAAACGGAGCAGGCGGGTCAGCTCCGGAGCATCCAACCATTGGGCTATCGGCCCGGCGCAAGCCCCAACGATGGCCGCCATTGCCGCGCTTGCCGCCAAAGTGATGCGCGTGGCAACCTTATGGGTGATGCAGGCCTGCCCGGAGTTGCTTTTCCGACACTCGGCTATGAACTTCGTAGCCGTGTAACCCAAACCGAACGATGAGAACATGGCAACCATAGCCAAGTTGTTCTTTATCATGCCGTAACCTCCGAAAGCCTCATTGCCCAAGAAACGGGCAACTGCGATGCCGGCAATCAACGACAAACCTTTGCCCGCAACGTTGCCGGAAAGAGCCCAAAAGGAATCCTTGAACAATGAACTCGACTTAAGACGCGAAACAAGTGCATTTATCGGCATGTTCATCAGTGTTTGACGGCAGAAAAGGACAAGATCCAGCCCCCGCTTAGTCGCGCTCGAAGATGTCGCGGGTGTAAACTTTCGCCTTCACATCGTCAAGTGAGGAATCATAGCGGTTGGCGATGATGGAATTGCTCCGTGCCTTGAACTCATCAAGGTCGTTCACCACGCGGCTGCCAAAGAACGTGCTGCCATCGTCAAGGGCAGGCTCGTAGATTATCACCTCCGCCCCCTTGGCCTTTATGCGCTTCATGACACCCTGTATCGACGATTGGCGGAAATTGTCGCTGTTCGATTTCATCGTCAGGCGGTAAACCCCTATCACGCAACGCCGCTCTTCATCAGGGCTGAAGTCGCCCCGCTTGTAATAATCGTAATAGCCCGCATGCTGCAACACTTGGTTGGCAATGAAATCCTTGCGTGTGCGGTTGCTGTCAACTATTGCGCCTATCAAGTTCTCAGGCACATCGGCGTAGTTGGCAAGAAGCTGCTTGGTGTCCTTCGGAAGGCAGTACCCACCGTATCCGAAACTCGGGTTGTTGTAGTGCGTGCCTATACGGGGGTCGAGGCAAACGCCATCGATAATGGCACGGGTGTCAAGGCCTTTCATCTCGGCATAAGTGTCCAGCTCATTGAAATAGCTGACACGGAGAGCCAAGTAGGTGTTCGCAAAGAGCTTGACCGCCTCGGCCTCGGTCAAACCCATAAACAAGGTGTCGATATTCTGCTTTATCGCGCCCTCCTGCAACAGAGCGGCAAAAGCGCGGGCGGCAGCATCCAACCGGGAATCTCCCTCGGGGCGGCCGACAATGATGCGGCTCGGATACAGGTTGTCGTGCAAGGCCTTGCTCTCGCGCAGGAATTCGGGAGAGAAAATGACGTTGCTTGTATCCAAACGCCGGCAGACACCCTCGGTGAAACCAACCGGGACGGTGCTCTTGACAACCATCACCGCCTCCGGATTGACCCGCTTGACGAGTTCAATCACCTCTTCAACATGATGGGTGTCAAAGTAGTTCTTAGCCGGATCATAGTTCGTGGGAGTGGCAATGACAACGAAACTGGCATCCCTGTAAGCCCGCTCCGCGTCGAGTGTAGCCGTCAAGTCCAGAGGTTTCTCGGCGAAGAACCTCTCGATATACTCATCCTGGATCGGGGATTTGCGGCGGTTGATCATGTCAACCTTCTCAGCCACAATGTCAACGGCCGTCACCTTGTTATGCTGGCTTAGCAATGTGGCGATGCTCAGGCCGACATAGCCCGTGCCCGCCACGGCAATGTTAATGTCACTCATGCTGGTGATAATGATATTTTTACTCTATTTGTTTGCCGCGCCATCCTCCAACAGCGGCATGCTCCTCGCTACGATAGCACAGCCGCATGTGACAAGCAGCAGAGCCTGCAACTGCCGCGAGGCTAAGGGCAAAGATACTACAAAAAGAAGATTGTCGTTATGGTTACAGGATTTATATGTTACCTTTGTTCCCATGGCAAGTGATCCGTTCCGTCATTATTGACTTTTGGGTTGGCCTCTTAACATGAGTATATAGAAATGCCTGAAACGGCCGACATATTGGAGAACAGCATCCTCTGGGCTTCGCCGGAGTTGCTGGCCACGCTGCTCAAAGACCACACAACGAGCAAGGGCAACGACGTGCGCAACATCTTTTGGGCAACTTCCGATTACGAGTACCTCGGTGCGGGCTATGGTTACAGTGACCCTATACTTCCAGAACTCATCACGGGCGGTAACGGACAGGTCATCATGCCTCGTGTCCTGAAGCGCAAGGACACGCAGTCAGCACGTGTCCGTGACATGGCGGAGGTGTTTACTCCTGCATGGGTGTGCAACGCGCAGAACAACCTTATTGACGAGGCTTGGTTCGGCAGGAAAGGCGTGTTCAACATTGAATACACGGCTGAGGACGGCACGCAGGGATGGAAAACGAATCCAGACAGGATAACTTTCCCCGAAGGAAAGACATGGAAGGATTATATCCATGATACCCGCCTTGAAATCACCTGTGGCGAAGCACCCTATATCGTCAGCCGCTATGACAGCACCACGGGCGCGGCCATTCCACTTGTCGACCGCATCGGGCTGCTCGACCGCAAACTGCGGGTTGCCAGTGAAAACACAGTGACTTCCAGCGAATGGATAGAAGCCGCACAGGAAGCCTACAAGAGCATATATGCCTACGAGTGGCAGGGCGACAGCCTGCTCATTGCCCGTGAATCAATGCTCGCCACCTTTGTGGAATACTACCGTGCCAAGTTCGGCAAAGACCCGTTGGCGAAGTTTGTCAACCACATCGCCTACATCATTTCGTGGAACGTGTGGCAGATGGACGGGCTGAAAGGCGTCGTGCCTGGCAGTTGCCACGACAGGGTGGAAACGTCAACAGACCTTTTCGGAGAAACCACGCGGACAGTGACTCCTTGTGAGGGATGCCGCACGGACAACACCTTCAGGCACAACGGCACTTACTGCCTCATAAAGGACTGGCACGCCAAAGACACGCAGACGGGGCGCAAAGGCAGGCGAATCCGATATGTTGACCTACTGAAATGAATGCCCCATGAAATACTTTTCTTCCCTCAAACTGAAGCTGATATACGTGTTCCGCATCAACGATGCCGAACATGAGGGCTGCCTGAAAATAGGCGAGGCAACCTGCGACGACGGGAATGTCGTCGGGTTGGCACCGAACAGCAAGCCCCTGAACGAGGCCGCAAGGAAACGCATCAACCAGTACACGCAGACCGCAGGCATACGTTATGAATTGCTCCACACGGAACTGACGCTATACAACCGCAGCGGCCTGCGCTCCTTCAACGACAAGGAAGTCCATGCCGTGCTGGAGCGTTCCGGCGTGAAAAGGAAAGTATTTGACAAGGAGAACAAGACCAACGAATGGTTTGTGACCAGCCTCGATGTCGTCAAGCGCGCCATCGCAGCCGTCAAGGAGGGCAAGGAATCCCTTTTGCCGGGAGAAGTGGCACACGGGCGCAGCCCTATAGTGTTCCGTCCCGAACAGCGGGAAGCTATCGACAAGACCAAACGGCAGTTCAAGAAAGGCAACCAAATGCTTTGGAATGCCAAGATGCGTTTCGGCAAGACCCTCTCCGCCTTGCAGGTGG